>NZ_CP113864.1:2232500-2494610 GCF_026914285.1 Caldicellulosiruptor naganoensis | reverse complement strand
CTTAAAAATCACCCTTACAGTATGTAGTTTAGCTGATTGTGGATATTTGAAAGGCATCCACAAAAAAATATAAGGCCCAAAATCTTAGGCTTTATCCACAATGTTATCAACAACTGTGGATAAGTATTTTTCACAACCGAAATTTTGTTTTTAAATTCCCATGAGCACTAATAAATATATCAAAAAAAATTATTCACATCAACAAGAAAATATTTTTTCAAAATCAATTTTTCCACAGTGGAAAAATTATTTACACCCTGTTAAAAATCTGTGGATAAAATCTGTGGATATGTGGATTATTTCTGTTGATTAATTTTATGAAAATCCTTTTTTCACATGTGGAAATCTAAATTAACAATGGTTAACTCTAAAATTTTTGTTGTGCACCTGTTGATTAAGATTTGTTAAGACATTTTTTAATTCTGATGTTTACATAAACTTGAGTTGAAAGTTTAAATCTCAATTTTTAATAAGAGTAGATAAAGGGATGGTTAACATATAGTTTTTAAGTTCAAAAGATTGTATATAGCTTTTCAATGAGAAATTCTATCAGCTTGTGTGGGTTTGGAACATTTTTCTGAAGGCTTAAAAAAAGGCTTAAGAAAAAGCCAACAAAAATCAAAGAAAGTGTAAAGAATGCTTCTTTTTGCAAATACCTTGACTTGAGAATCTTGTATTGAATAAAAATTGCAAAGAGGTAGCATAGGATAATGAACAAAGTGTCCATCTTTTAAGACCACCCGGCTTCAATTTTTTAGCATTCCAAACCGTCTTACAAAAGTCTTTACAGTAATGCTAACGGATATTTTATCTTTGTCAAATTTTGGTTGTTTTTTATGCTGAAGGTAGTAAAAATCCTGAAGATGCAGGATGTCTGCTTTGAGGTCAAATGACTTTTTCAAGGTCTCATTTATATCTTTTGAGATACTTTTTATAAATTCCTTTTTGAGCTCTTCTAAGTTTTTCTGTGTAATCTGACCTTTTTCTTTTTCGCCAAGGTTGACCTCAGAGACTATCTCTATTTTGAATAAAACCTTGTCTTTAAAGTCTTTTGCAGTGATTTTACAGGTGCTGTGGGTAAGTTCAAGAGAGACTTTTATGTTTTTGTTCACAATTGGGTATATTTCACTTTTTATCTTATTTAGAGTCCACAGAAGACCTCTTGTTTCATTGTAATTCAAATACCCTATTAACTTAAAGTTATCAAATACAGCCATTTTTGAGACAAAAAACGTATAGTTTTCTTGAGATTTTGCAAAAGGTCTTTTAATCTCGACAAAAGGTGCGACTGCTACCTTTGATTTTGTATTTGTCATCTTTACAAAATCGTAAATCTTTATTGGTATAGTTTTAGAGTTTACATAATAGTTTATGATAACATTTTCAAGCTCTTTTGCAGGAATTGACTCTATGGGAGAAGAGATGTTTAAGAATTTTTCAGTGTCATCTGATGTAATAATAATGTACGCATCAGACCTGAATTCATGGTCGCGCAAAATCATGTCTAAAACCTACTTGATTCCTTTTTTAGAAAGACTTTTACTGATGACTACTATCTTGTTGTGGGACCAAAACAGTTTTTTGTTGCATGAAAGTGTTGCGTTTCTTATTGCATCAAATATAGTCTTTCCTGTTGATGAAAAACACCACACACCCTTTTGTTGAGGGCTTGACGGTACGTTCGAAGGGTTTTTCAAAACTTTTGGTTTTAAAACTTGATATGTCAATTTAAAATCCCCATTTTTTAACATGTCTATTCCAACTGCTTGGACAATCAAAATGTCATTTAACTCTCTTTTGTTCCAGCAGCCACATTGGCCAAGGAGAAAAATTGTAATGCAAATTAAGGCTATTTTCTTCATCGTTTTCCCAACCTCAGTTTAATTTTTGATACAATGAGGGTTATCAAGGGAATTATAAGGATAAATGGGTATGAGTAAAGTGTGAAATACTTATAGCTCATGAATTTGTCAGGCTCTAAAAAGTTTGGGATTATATAAAAAGTAAATGGGATTAAGATTGAGGCAAAAGGGATAGTATAGACAAAATAATCTCCGCTTTGTCTCATCTTTTCAACTGCAATATTTAAGATGTACAGAAAGTAGGAGATTTTCAGGAATATACTCATAATCCAGATTGCCATGTGAAACGATTCAAACCTCTTTAAAAAATCACCAACGCTTAAGACTTTGATGGCTGAATAAAATGGAAATGATAGATTGCTTGACTGCTTGTACCCAAAAAGAGATAGAACAAGCACAGTAATTGCAAGATAAAATATATCAACAAGCAAAAACGCCCATGCTATTGTCTTTATCATGTCTTTTGGTGACCTTGTCTTTGGCTTTGTTATATATGGGTTTATCATACCAATTGTGATTATCTCAGAGCTAAGAGAACAAAGGTATATTCCGCCAAGTATTGGCTGGGTTATGTCTTTTTCAAAGATTGGCTTTAAAGCTGAAAAGTCAATGAACTTTACTGAAATTATCATAATTATAGCAAGGCTGGAGATTGTTATAAATGTTGTTATTTGTGAAAACCGAGCTAAAGCCTCAAGCCCTTTGTATACTGCATATGTTGACACAATTAGCATTGTGATTATTAAAAACAGGATTGGTGTTTCTGGCATTACTGCAGTTGCCATAAACTCTACAAACTGACCTATTTGGATTGCTGTTATGTGAAGGAAAAACCAGAGGTATAATATGGAAATAACGCTTCCGAGCTTGCCGAATACGATGCTGAGGATGTTAGTGAATGTGTGATTTGGGAACATATTGCAAAGGTATATAAGAGGAAGGGAGCTCAGGATTGAAAAAGGATACATATAATTTATAGCCTCTTACTTAAAGTCAAAAGGTCTTTTTTTGAGTATTCTCCATGAAAGCCGTATAAATACATCCTTCAAATCATGCACAATTGTGGATGCGATTGGTGCAAGGTAGTTGATTCCAAAGGATTTGAGTGTACAAAGATGAATTATTATTACGATCCAAACAAGCATTATTCCGTAAAGTCCACTGATAGCAGCCATTATGACACACGCAAACCTTATGATTGTGCATGCATCTGAAATGGCAGGAATCATAAATGTAGAGATTGCAGTGAATGCAACTGTTACAACCATAGGCGCACCGATGAGCCCGGCTGACACTGCTGCATCACCAATTACAAGCGCACCAAAAATTGATATTGCTCGACCAACCGGCCGCGGAAGTCTTACACCAGCTTCTTTCAGTATCTAATAAATAAGAAGCATTGTTAGTGTTTCTATAGAAGATGGGAAAGGTATTCCTGCCTGTGCACTTGCAATGCTTATCAAAAGTGATGTTGGAAGTAGTTCTTGGTGAAATGTTGTTATTGCAATGTAGATTGCCGGAAAAGTTGTTGATACAAAGAATGAAAAGTATCTCAACAGTCTTACTATGCTGTAATAATATGGTCTTGAATAGTAATCTTCGCTTGTTTGAAAAGCTTCAACAAAAAGGTATGGCACGGTTAGAGCAAAAGGTGTGCCGTCAACAAGGATTGCAACCCTGCCTTCCATTAGCTTTCCAACAACAACGTCCGGTTTTTCAGAGTTTCCAACTGTAGAGAAGATGGAATATTTACCATCTTCTATAAATGCTTCGATGTATCCTGACTCTAAGATGTAGTCCATGTTAATCTTTTCAAGCCTTCTTTTTACCTCCTCTATAAGCTCTTTTTTGGCAATTGACTCAACATAGCATATTGCCACATCTGTTTTTGAAATCTTTCCTATCTTCATTGACTCAATTTTGAGCTTTGGGTCGCGAATCTTTCTTCTGATTAAAGCTGTGTTTGTCCTTAAGTTTTCTGTAAAGCCTTCGCGGGGCCCTCTTACAACAACCTCTGTGTTCGGTTCTTCAATTCCGCGAGACTCCCATCCCCGAACTGATATTAAGATAGTCTTGGCAATGCCATCAATAAAAAGTGCAACATCGCCACACAGTATACAGTGAATTATCTTTGCATAATCACTCTCTTCTGTAATACAATGGCTGTACAAGATACAGTCTTTTACGAAGTGATATAGGTCTTGTGGAGTGTATTGTTGGTTTTGGTAAAGGTAAGTATCTTTCATAAGTGGCTTTAAAATGTGTTCATTTATGACCATCTTGTCGACAAGTCCGTCAATCATTACAAGAAAAGTCCTTATGTCTTTTTTTGGTCCAATCTTGAACTCTCTTATAATAAGGGCGCTAAACTTTCCAAATTCGTTTTTTATATTTTCTATATTTTGGTCATAACTTGCTGAAATTGATTTTTCCTGAAAGAAGTTGTTTTTCTTCATTTTTTCTTGAGGACCTTTTTTTTTTCTACTAATAGTCTCTCCAGATTTGACAAGAATATTCAGGGAGTTTTATTTAGATGTAATGATAAAATTTCTTTTGCCCTATTTGACTTTTTAATATCTTTTGCAGTATAATAAATCTTGTTTTATTATAAGCTTTTAAAATGGCAATTACACAATAAGAATATAGAAATTTTTGAAAAATTTATTGCAGGAGGTGGAATAATATGAAAAGGACATACCAGCCCCATAACAAGCGAAGAAAGAGAACACATGGTTTTTTGGTCAGAATGAGAACAAAAGCTGGAAGAAAGGTTCTCAAAAGAAGAAGATTAAAAGGTAGAAAGAGACTTGCTGTTTAAAAAAGACCACTGCACAAGCCAAGGGTGGTCTTTTTGCTTAAAAAAACATAATGCTGGTAGACAGAGACTAAGGAGAAAATAAAGACAGTGAAAAAGGAAAATAGCAGAGGATGAAGAAGATAGTGAGTATCAGAAAAGGTGAAGAGTTTGAGGCGTGTATAAAAAAAGGAAGGTTTGCAGCCGAAGAAAAGATAGTGGTGTATTCGCTGAAAAATGGACTTGAGTACAGCAGGCTTGGGGTTTCAATGTCATCAAAACTTGGCAAGGCAACAGCAAGAAATCGGTTTAAAAGAATTGTAAAAGCATGGTACTTGGAAAATTTTGATAGAATAAAAAAAGGATTTGACATTGTGATTTTGGCAAGAAAGACAAAGGAAGAAAAGATAAAGGCAAGAGAGATATATTTAAAAAATTACAGGGATGAGCTTGAAAGAGCCTTCAAAAGACTTAGACTTTTTAAAGAGGAATGAAAAATGAGAACAAAGAAATATATTTTACTGATTCTAAAATTTTTGATAAGGTTTTATCAGAAGGTTATATCACCCATGAAGGTTGTACCAAGTTGCAGGTTTTACCCTACGTGTTCAGAGTACACCTTGCAGGCGATAGAAAAGTATGGATTTTATGGGCTGTGGCTTGGGTTTAAAAGAATCATAAAATGTCACCCATTTCACCCCGGTGGTTATGATCCGTTAAAGTAAATAAACCCTTAGGAAGTTGTGGCAAGGGCTTTTGAAAAAATCTAAATTTGCAAGGTCAAGGAGGAAATAGTTTTGAACCCCACATGGTTTGATTTTTTAGCAATTCCGCTTGGAAGACTTTTGAAGTTAATATATGATTTTTTGCACACAGCACACATCCCAGGTAGCTACGGTATAGCTATCATACTTCTTACATTGATTGTAAGAGGGCTACTTCTTCCTCTGTATATAAAACAGATTCAGTCCACCTCAAAGATGGCAGAGGTTGCACCAAGGATTCAAGAGATCCAGCAGAAATACAAAGGCGACCAGAGAAAAATGCAGGAAGAGATGCTAAAGCTCTACCAAGAGACAGGGTACAATCCAGCGGGTGGATGCTGGCCGTTTTTGGTTCAGATTCCTATTTTGTTTGCGCTTTACTATGTGTTTCAAAACCCACTTGTGTATGTCCTTGGCAAAAGCCATCAGTATGTAAGAGACCTTATACAGGGTAAAGCAGGGTATGCAATAACTCAGACAATAATAGATGAGGCCCAAAAACTTGGTCTGGACATGCACTTTTTTGGTATTAACCTTGCTCAAAAAGAACTTGTTGTTTTGCCAATTTTGAGCGCTGCTACAATGTTTTTATCAATATGGTTTGCTTCAAACAGCCAAAAAAGGTTCAATCCACAGTATTCCCAATCTCAATCAAATGCAATGGCAGAGAGTATCAACAGGACAATGATGATTTTCAGCCCTCTTATGTCGTACTTTATTGCTCTGCAGGTACCAGCTGGGCTTGTTGTGTACTGGACAGTTACAAACCTGTTTTCAATCTTGCAGCAGTTTGTTGCAAATGAGGTTGTGTACAAGAAGCTAAAGCACAAGAAGGAGGAAGAAGAGAAGAAAAAACAGCTTGAAAAGCAGATAAAGAGAGAGCAAGAAAAAGAGAATTTGAACAACGGAAAAGAGGAAAATCAGGATGGTGAAGGCTCTGGTGAGGATTTAGAAAAAAAGGAGCAGGAAGAGCGGGAAAAAGAAGAGCAGATGAGGAAAAAGGAGCTTGAAAAGCTAAAACAGCAAATGACAAGCTCGCAAGGTGGGGGCAAAAAGAAGAAAAAATAATGTAAAATTTTCTTTTTGGAGGGCACAGGTATATGAAATGGGTAGAGAAAGTAGCGAAAACGGTGGATGAGGCTGTTGAACTTGCATTAAAAGAGCTTGGAGTTGGACGTGATAAGGTTGAAGTTCAGGTGCTTGATGAGGGGTCGAGAGGTCTTTTAGGAATAATTGGGGCAAGGCCTGCAAAGGTAAAGGTTATCGTCAAACAAACGCCAGAGGAGAAGATTAAAGAGTTTTTGTCAACTGTATGTAGCAAAATGAATGTTAAGATTGAAAAGATGGACATTTTCAAAGATGGAGAGTTTTTAAAAGTAAATCTATTTGGGAAAAATACTTATCAGCTGATTGGCAAAGACGGGGAGGTTTTAGATGCTCTTCAGTTTTTGACGGGTATTGTTGTCAACAGAGGAGTACCTGAAGAGGAATCTGTTAGAATAATCCTTGACTGTCAGAACTTCAGGAAAAAGAAAGAAGAAAGGCTTAGACGTCTTGCGCTTGCTTTGGCAGACAAAGTGGCAAGAAGCAAGAGAAGTATCAAGCTAAGACCGATGACGCCATATGAAAGGAGAATAATACACACAACACTACAAAACCACCGATTTGTAACAACCTACTCAGAAGGTGAAGAGCCTTATAGAAAAGTTGTTATAACCTTGAAATAAAAAAGATAGTGTGAAGCAGGGTGAGCTTTTGCCCTGCTTTGTTTGTATTTTAAAAACTTTTAAAAAGGGGAAAATGATAATGGAATTTGATACAATTGCAGCAATTTCAACTCCGATTGGTACAGGCGGAATAGGGATAATTAGAATTTCTGGTGAAAACGCTTTTGAAATTGCAGGAAAGATTGTAAAAAGCAAAAAATTTAGTAACATTTTTGACATTCCTGTAAGGTATGCTGCTCTGGTTGAAGTGTATGATAATGGAGAATTTATAGATGAAGCTATTTTGATTAAGTTCAAAGCGCCCCATTCATACACTGGTGAGGATGTTGTTGAGATTCAGTCTCACGGTGGTATGGTTGTTTTGAGAAGGATTTTAGAAGCGGTAATAAGAAATGGGGCACGCCATGCAATGCCCGGCGAGTTTACAAAAAGGGCGTTTTTAAACGGCAGGCTTGATTTGGCTCAGGCAGAGGCTATAATCGATATAATAAATTCAAAAACAGAGCTTTTACAGAAAAACGCTGCAAAACAGTTAAAAGGAATCCTCAGCAAAAAGATAGATGAAATAGCAGAGATTTTGTTAAATTTAATATCTTCAATTGAAGCTTCAATTGACTTTTCTGAACACGAGGTTGATGAGATATCTCCTCAGGAGATTGAAAAAAGTATTGATACTGCTTTAGAAAAGATAGATAGGCTTTTGAAGACATATGAAACAGGAAGAGCAATAAAAAGTGGAATTTACACAGTAATTGTCGGAAGGCCAAACGTTGGTAAGTCTTCTCTTTTAAACAGGCTGCTTAAAGAAGAGAGGTCAATTGTCACAGACATCCCTGGCACAACAAGAGATGTCATTGAGGAGGTTTTAAACATTGAAGGAATACCGATTATCCTTGTTGACACTGCAGGTGTGAGGCAGACGGAGGATGTTGTGGAGAGAATTGGTGTTGAGAGAACACTCAGGAGTGTTGAGAGAGCTGATCTTGTGATTTTCATGATTGAGTCAGATGGGATTACTAAGGAGGATATTGAGATTTTCAGTAGCATAAAGAATAAAAAATATATAGTCTTAGTAAACAAGACTGATAAGGGTATAAATATATCACAGGATGAGATAAAAAAGCTTTTTGGCAAAAAAGGAATATTCATTTCTATTGCAAAGGATGAGAATTTAGAACTTGTTGAAAAGGCAATAAAAGAGGCTGTTTTGGAACAAAATATTGAAGGGTTTGATGAAGTGCTGATAACAAATTTAAGACACAAAGAACTTCTTTTAAAGGCAAAAGAGTTTTTGGCTTCTGCAAAGCAAAACCTCTACAGTGTTCCGCTTGACATTCTATCAATTGACCTCAAAAATGCACTTGATAGCATATATCAGATAACAGGCAAAAACGTCACAGAAGACATGGTTGATAGGATATTTTCAATGTTCTGTATTGGGAAATAAATGTTAAGTTTCTGCTTTTGAGGAAGGATTGGGAGTTTTAAAGTTTTCAAAGGGGGAAAGGTCTGAAAGATGGAATTTGTTGCGGGTGAGTATGACGTTGCGGTTGTTGGTGCAGGTCATGCAGGATGTGAGGCAGCTTTAGCTTGTGCAAGACTTGGGCTTAAAACCATTGTGTTTGCTATAAACTTAGATTCAATCGGCAATATGCCGTGCAACCCAAGCATAGGCGGCACTGGTAAAGGCCATTTAGTTCGCGAGATAGACGCGCTTGGCGGAGAGATGGGAAAAGCTGCAGATGCAACAGCAATTCAGGTGAGGATTCTCAACAGAGCAAAAGGTCCTGCTGTGTACTCACTTAGAGCTCAGTGTGATAGGGCAAAGTACAAACTGTATATGAAAAGGGTGCTCGAGAGCCAGCCAAACCTTGACATCAGACAGGGCGAGGTTTGTGATATTTTGGTTGAAGATGGCAAAGTCACTGGTGTAAAGCTCACAACTGGTGCAATTTTCAGGGCAAAAGCGGTTGTGCTTGCCACAGGCACATTTCTTGGTGGCAAGGTTATAATAGGTGAGACTGTGTACGATAGTGGACCTGATGGAATGCACCCAGCTAAGTACCTTACAGAAAGTCTCAAAAGGCTTGGGATTGAGATGATGAGGTTCAAAACAGGCACTCCTGCAAGGGTGCACAGAAAGTCTTTGGACTTTTCAAAGATGCAAATTCAGCTCGGTGATGAGGTTATAACTCCATTTTCGTTTGAACACGAGACACTGGAAATAGATCAAGTCCCTTGTTATTTGACATATACAACAGAGGAAACTCATAGAATAATAAGAGAAAACCTTCACAGAGCACCACTTTTTACTGGCCTTATCCAGGGTGTTGGACCAAGGTACTGTCCTTCTATTGAAGACAAGGTTGTAAGGTTTGCAGACAAGCCACGGCATCAGGTGTTCATTGAACCAATGGGAAGAGACACTGATGAAATGTATGTTCAGGGAATGTCTACGTCCTTGCCAGAGGATGTGCAGATTAAAATGTACAGAAGCGTGATAGGTCTTGAAAATGTTCAGATAATGCGCCCTGCATATGCGATTGAGTATGACTGCATAAACCCTCTTCAGCTTGAACCAACACTGCAGTTTAAGAAAATCAAAGGACTTTTCTCAGCAGGCCAGATAAACGGAACATCTGGGTATGAAGAGGCAGCAGCACAAGGCATCATTGCTGGGATTAACGCTGCGATGTATGTAAAAGGAAAAGAGATGCTGGTTTTAGACAGGTCTCAAGCCTACATCGGAGTTTTGATAGACGACCTTGTGACAAAAGGGACAAATGAACCATACAGAATCATGACATCGAGGGCTGAATATAGACTCATTTTGCGTCAGGACAATGCTGATTTGAGACTTACAGAAATAGGATATAGGATTGGGCTTATATCACAAGAAAGATATGAAAAGTTTTTGCAAAAGAAAAAGATGATTGAAGATGAGATAGAACGCTTGAAAAAGACTGTGATTGCACCAAGTGAAAAGGTAAACAAATTTTTGGTTGAACATGGTTCATCACCTATTTCAACAGGGGTGAGGCTGTCTGAGCTTTTGAAAAGGCCCGAGCTTTCGTATGAAGCTTTGCGCGAGATTGACCCTCAGCGGCCGGACTTGCCACGTTCTGTAAAAGAAGAGGTTGAGATTGAAATAAAGTATGAAGGATATATCAAAAAACAGCTCCAGCAGATAGAACAGTTCAAAAAACTTGAGAACAAAAAGATTCCTGACTGGGTTGACTATAACCAGATTTCTGGTCTTTCAACTGAGGCAAAACAAAAGCTTTCTCAAATAAGACCTGCTTCGATTGGCCAGGCATCAAGAATATCTGGTGTGTCGCCTGCTGATATTTCGGTGCTTTTAATCTGGCTTGAGCAAGCAAAAAAAGGTTCTAAATAGAATGCTCGTTGTCAGATTTAAATTTTTAAAAGGGGCAAAGCCAAAAATGGAGCTTTTAGATAGAGTTTTAGAGTTTTATAGTGTAAAAAATAGTCCTGTTGCAAAAGAACTTCTTTTGAGATTTATGAAATTAGTTCTTGAGAAAAATAAACTCTTTAATCTCACAGCAATTGAAAGTGAAGATGAGTTTGTGATAAAACACATTGCAGACTCACTTTCTTTGATAAAATTTCTTCAAAACGGTGATGGAAAATCAGTGCGTGTAGTTGACATTGGTTCTGGTTTTGGGGTTCCTGGGATCCCTGTAAAGATTGCAAAACCAAGTATAAGCTTGGTTTTAAATGATTCTAACAAGAAAAAGTGCAATTTTATGAGTGAAGCAAAAGACCATTTGGGTTTATCTGGCATTGAAGTTGTATGCCAAAGAGCAGAAGAGCTTGGAAAAGAGGTTGAGTTTAGAGAGAGTTTTGACTTTGCGTTTGCAAGAGCTGTGGACAAACTAAATGTTCTTTGCGAATACGCGATACCTCTTTTGAAGATTGGTGGAGCTTTTTTGGCCCAGAAAGGTTTTGAATGTGAGGATGAGCTTGAGAGCGCCAAAAATGCAATTGCAATGCTTGGTGGTGAGATAGAAAAGATTGAAAAATTCACATTGCCAGAATCAGATGAGAAGAGAAGTATAATTGTCATAAGAAAATTGCGACAAACTCCGATTGAGTTTCCCAGAAAAACAAAGCAAATAATAAAAAAGCCCCTTAGTTGATAAAAAATTTGTCAAAATCTGTTTGAAAATATCTGAAAAATCTTGAAATAAAAAGAAGGAGATTTTAAATTAAAGTAGAAATATTATTAACAGAAAATGTTAAGTAAAAAAGGAGGGGGCTTTGTAAAGTTGTTTTCACTTTTAATTAAGCAGACAAACAAGTTAGATATGGAAAAAGAGCTTTTTATACTGTTGAGATGATACCTATAGACAAGGTTTTGCCAAATCCATTTCAGCCGCGTACTAATTTTGATGAAAAGCTTATAGAAGGGCTTGCTGAGTCAATAAAAAATTATGGGCTTTTGCAGCCGATAATTGTGAGAAAACGTGGTGAGGTTTATTACCTTATCGCTGGTGAAAGAAGGCTGAGAGCTTGTAAGCACCTTGGTATGGACAAGATTAAGGCAATTGTTATAAATGTTACAGACATTGAAAGTGCCATACTTGCACTTATAGAGAACACTCAGCACCAAGACCTTGACTTTTTTGAAGAAGCACAAGATTACAAACAGCTTATAGATGAGTTTGGCTTAACTCAGGTTGAGATAGCAAAAAGAGTTGGAAAGACACAAAGTGCCATTGCAAATAAAATAAGGCTGTTTTCACTTCCTGCTGATATACGATGGATTATTCGTGAAAATGACCTTTCTGAGCGTCATGCTCGAGCACTTTTAAAGCTTGAGTCAGAGGATGATATGAAATACATACTGCAAAGAATAATTGAAGGTGGGCTTACAAGTTTCGCAGTCAGAAAGGCTAATTTCTGATTATTTGGCGAATAAGAAGGTTTTAAAAAGTGGAAAGGTAATTAAGGTTTCAATGAACGGTTGCAAGGTTGTTTACAACACTATAAAAAAGGCCTTGAAAATTTTTCAAAAAACTGATATAAATTATGATATAAGAGAAAATAAAACTGAGGCATACTACGAAATAATCGTTAGAATAAATGAAAAATCCCCGCAAGCCTCCTCGAAAGATGAGGAGGTATTTTTTTTAAAAAGAAAATGCCCCCACACATTTTGTGAGGGCACAAATTATCTTTAATCTATTTCAATATTTCTTCTATCTCACTTGACACGAAGAATCTTTTTGCACTTGGAATGTACACATTTACATATTTGAGAGTATATTGTTTGTTTCCTTCAATTACTATATTCTTATTTTGTGGCACAATATATGTCTTGCCTTTGATATTTATCACAAGCTGAACATTATTTGGATTGCTTGTATCAATTGTGACATCAAAACCCTTTTCTTCTAAATCTACGTTCGAAATGTAACTATTTTGGTTGAAACTGCCAAGGTCTATTCCCAAAATCTCAGCCATATAATCACAAACTTCTGTGTTGTCTATAACACCATGAGGAACATATCCGTTTGGATGGTAGGCATACAGTACAACCTCTTCACCTGTGTGCTCATTTGTAGTCCAGCCGATATATGAACGCTTGCTGATGATTGGACCGAGAACATAATTAAGCCTTCCTGCTGGCGCCTTTTTGATTGCATCTATTTCATCTTGAGTGAGATTGTCAACTCCGTAATATTGTGAAACTATTTTTTTGATATTCTCATCTGTCCTGTTGTTTCCAAGCAAATCTTCAATTCCACTGCCTGTTCTTTTTGCTTTTTTGATATATTTTAAGAAATCATTGAGAAAAACAGAATCTATTTTAGTTGAGTAATTTCCTAAGGTCATTCCACCGTTATTGTGGTCTGATGCAATTATTACTGCTGTATCATCTCTTGATTTTGCAAAATCTAAGGCTACTTTTACTGCCTTGTCAAACGCAAGCACCTCTGAGACAACACCAACAGGGTCATTTGCATGTGATGCCCAGTCTATTTGACTTCCTTCAACCATCAAGAAAAATCCATTTTTGTTTTTTGATAAAATCTGCAGTGCTTTTTGTGTCATCTCAGCCAACGATGGTTCACCTGTTCCGCTTCTATCAAAGTCATAGTGCATTGCATCCCGAGCAAAAAGTCCCCAAACCTTTCTTGGTGATTTGTTTTTCAAATCTTCCCACTTGTTTGTTACAACAAATGCATTGTTTTTTAAATACTGAACTAAATCCTCTTTGTCTTTTCTTTGATTTTTATCAATATACTTCCACCCACCACCAAATACAACATCAACCTGATTGTAAACCATCTGTTCAGCTATGTTTTCGTAGTCATTCCTATTATCTGTATGCGCTGCAAAGGCTGCAGGTGTTGCATGGGGAAATTGACAAGTTACAACAAGGCCTGTTGACTTTCCAATCTTTTTTGCTGCTTCTAAGATTGTCACGATTGGTTTGAAGAAGTCTTTTTCTTCAACCTGGCCAACACCTGGCATTGAAGCAATCTCAGGATAGATGGAAAGATATCTGTTTTGTGTTTTGTATCCTGTTGCATATGCTGTTGCAGCTGGTGCTGAGTCAGTTATTGGGTTGTTTGCAGAATGTGTTCTCACAAGCCCACATGCTATCTCATCCATTGAAAGAGGTTCTCCGCCTTGATACCATCTTGCCAAAGTGGTGTGGGCTATTGTCATGCCATCTGGTATCATGAGTATTACGTTTTTGACTTTGTTAGAGTTTTCATCAGCTTCTTGGCTTGCAAAGACAAGGGTGCTTAAAACAAGACAGAGAATAAGAAGTACCGAGATTATAGTAGCCTTTTTAGATTTTAAAAATTTTTTCATGCTAATAGAATGTCCTCCCTTCTATCCTGCTATTTTTTTATTTAACGGAGATATAATTCTTTGCGACAATTGCCTGACCTTCATCTGATAGTACAAAGTCTACAAATGCTTTTGTCACTCTACTTGGATTCTTTGATACTAAGAAAAGGAATGGCCTTTTAACTTTGTACTTTCCAAGCTTTACATTTTTCTCTGTTGGTTCAACTCCATCAACTTTTACACCTTTTACTGTGCTGTCCAAAACGCCAAGCGAAATAAATCCTATTGCGTTTTCATCCTGTGATACTGTTGTTTTGACAGCACCTGTTGATGGCTGAACAATTGCCGAGTCTGTTATCTTTGCTTTGCCCATAACTATCTCTTCAAATGCTCCTCTTGTACCTGAACCTTCCTCACGTGTAACAACTACAATAGGAGCGTTTTTACCGCCAACCTCTTTCCAGTTTTTAATTTTGCCAGAGAATATATCTCTTATTTGCTCAACACTCAAGTTAGAAACTGGATTTGTCTTATGTACAATTACTGCTATTCCATCTTCTGCAATCTTTATCTCCTGCCAACCTTTTGCGGCAAGCTGCTTTCTCTCATCTTCTGTGAGTTCTCTTGATGATGTTCCAATATCAACAATGCCTTGGATAGCGGATTTTATACCAACAGATGACCCTCCACCTTGAACCTCAATAGAAACCTTTGGATTTTGCTGCATGAAGTATTTAGCAAGCTCATCGGCAAGTGGCTGAACAGATGTTGAACCTGCAATGAGTATCCTTCCAGAAAGATTTGTGGATTGTGATTGTGGAATAAATGTAAATTTTAATTCTCTGTTAGACGCCCCTTTTGTGCCTTTTACTGCCTTTGCGGGGATTATAAGTTGGTACTGTGCTTTCGGTGTCAAAGGATCTTTTATTGATATGATGAGTTTGTTTGCTGCAATTGAAGCTGTGAATGCAACTTTTGACTTTTTGTTTTTGGTAAGTGTAATTTTATTGTAGTTTTCACCTTTTGAGATATTCTCTGAAAATGTAATTACTATCTGCCTTTGGTTTGTAGATGTGGGTAATGACTTTGATTTTACATTAAGTGTCTGAGCAAAGCTTGTTGTATGGGCAAATAGAGCTGATGCTAAGATAGAAAAAGCAATCAAAATTGAAATGAGATTTTTTGATTTTGAAATGAACTTTTTCATCTTTAAAACCCCTCCTGAATTTTGTTTTTTCATCTTAAAATATAGTATCCTTTTGTTTAATTTAGATTAAGCTTGTGTTAAATCTTTGTTTAAATTGTGTTAAATCTATGTTTTAAAAATGTTAAAAAATTGTTAAATCATAAATACAAAATGTTCCACGTGGAACATTCTTGTGATATAATCTAATTAAAAAATGGTGAGGAAAAACAGAGGCAATGGCAAGAGTTGTGGCAATTGTCAATCAAAAAGGTGGGGTTGGTAAGACAACAACCTGTGTAAATTTGACTGCTGCTATAAGCTCAAAGGGTAAAAAAGTATTAGCTATTGACTGTGACCCTCAGGGAAATCTCACAAGTGGTTTTGGCATTGACAAAAAGGCATTAGAAAAGACAACGTATGAGGTTCTGATAGGTAGTGCGGATATAAGAGATGTTATAATAAAGGATAAATTTAAAAACTTAGATATATGCCCTGCCAATATAAATTTGGCAGGTAGTGAGATTGAGCTTGTCTCTATGATCGCAAGAGAGTATAGGTTAAAAGATGCAATTGAATCTATCAAAAACGAATATGATTACATATTCATTGACTGTCCACCGTCTTTGGGATTATTAACGCTTAATGCTTTGGCTGCATCTGATTCTGTTATAATACCCATTCAATGTGAGTACTATGCTTTAGAGGGGCTTTCGCAGCTTTCCAATACAATAAATCTTGTAAGAAAACATTTGAACAAACATCTTGAGATTGATGGTGTTGTACTTACCATGTTTGACTCAAGAACAAATCTTTCTCTTGAGGTTGTAGAAGAGGTGAAAAAGTATTTTGGCGAGAAGGTTTTTTTGAGCATAATCCCAAGGAATGTGAGGCTCTCTGAGGCACCTTCGTTTGGACTTCCCGGGATTTTTTACGACCCTGATTCTAAAGGTGCAAGGGCATATATGGAACTTGCTGATGAGTACCTGATAAAGATTGAAAAGAATAATATCAAAGAGGTGTAATTTTATGAAAAAAAGACTTGGCAAGGGACTTGATGCCCTGTTTGCTGATAGTACCCAAAGCTTTGAGGAGAATGTGGAGAATGTACAGGAAACTACAAATGAGAAGGTTGAAGAAATAGAAATTGATAAGATTTTGCCCTCAGGTGACCAGCCAAGAAAAATATTTGATGAAAATGAAATTGAAGAACTTGCACAGTCGATTAGAAGTGTTGGGCTTATTCAGCCGCTTATTGCGAGAAAAGAAGGAGATAAATACATTCTAATTGCAGGGGAGAGAAGGCTTAGAGCTTGCAAATTAGCAGGACTTCAAAAAGTCCCTTGCATTGTGAGAAACTATTCAAATACAACCGAGATCGCGTTAATTGAAAATATTCAGCGAAAAGACTTAAATCCATATGAAGAAGCGCTTGCTTATAAAAAGCTTTTAGAGGAATATGGGTATACTCAAGAAGAACTTGCGAAAAAGCTTGGAATTTCAAGGTCAAAGATTGCAAATTCCTTGAGGATATTAAATATTGGCCAGAATATATTGCAGATGATTATTGAGGGAAAGATTTCAGAAGGTCACGCAAAGGTGCTTTTGTCGGTAGAAGATGAAACAGAAAGAGAGAATTTGGCAAAACTTGTTGTTGACAAGAATTTGAGTGTGAGAGAACTTGAAGAGATTATAAAGGCAAAGAATGAACAAAAAAAGAATGAAGTTGAAAATAAAGTGTTGAGGGAGCTTGAGGAAAATCTTATGAAGATATTTGGTCTTAGAGTAAAGATTTATAGGAAGAAAAAAAAGGGAAAAGTTGAGATAGAGTTTAACAATGACGAGGAACTTGAAAAGATTATCTCAATACTCATGCCATAAAAAATGTTCCACGTGGAACATTGAAAATAAGGAGGTCACAACAGTTGAAAATAACAATGCAAAAAGGTATAATTTTGACTAGGTGATGTTAGATATTGCCAAGTGTGCAAAAGGTTAATAAGATATAGAGTATCAGCCGAAGAACACTAATAAACTGGGAGAAGGAAGGGTTAATAACATCTCTCAGGCTACCTATGGGAAGGAGAAGGTATAAAAAAGAAGACATAGAAAAACTACTTGGCATGATAGAGGAAAAACCAAAACCAACCGTTGTTTTGTATGCAAGAGTCTCTACTAAAAAGCAAGAAGAGTACCTTAAAAACCAAATTAGAAGACTTGAAGAATATGCCAAGTTGCAAGGTTGGCAGTATGAAGTTATATCTGAAATAGCCAGCAAAGTAGATGAAAACAGGAGAGGACTATTAAAACTTTTGAACAAAATCAAAAGAGGAGAAGTTACAAAAGTTGTAATAGAGTATCCTGACAGGCTTGCAAGGTTTAGATTTGAATATCTTAAGTTTTTCATGGAGAGTTTTGGGGTAGAACTTGTAGTGTTAAATGGCAGAGGAAACGAAGAAGAAATTAACAGAGAACTGGCAGAGGACTTAATAGCGATAGTAACATTTTTTGCAGCGAGGATTTATAGACAAAGAGGTGGTAACAGTTCAGGCGAAGCTAGTTTTTGACAGCAGCGAAGATAAGCAAAAGGTATTAGACCTTATGAGAAGATGGTCCTCTTGTATGAGGTATGCATACAAAAGACTGCTAGAAGGGCATAAAAGGGATGAACTCAAAAGAGAGCTGCAGAAGGTTTTTGCCCTAAACTCACGCTACGTTGATGATGCGATAATGAAAGCAGAGAGTGTTATAAAATCCTGCAAAAAGAAAGGAGAAAATCCCAGAAAGGTCATTTTTGGTAGTAAAGAACTGTTTGAGAAGCTCAAGAGACGACACATAAGCGGTAGGGCGTACAAGAAACTCCAACATCAGTGGCAGGAGAAAAGAAAAGGGAATCTATACTCAAGAGGCGACAAAAGCAAAAAAGGAAATCTCAACACAAGGATTGAGATAGATGAAAACGCTACCTTGCTCAGAATCAATGTAGGGAAGAAGCAGTATGTATATGCGAGGATACAAGCCGGGTGGAAAATAAAGAATAAGACGTATATAGACAGGAACCAACTTCTGCAGGCGATGAGCACATCAGGAAAACCTTTGGCGAAAGAGAAGCAAAAAGCGATAGTGATTGAGAGCCTCAGCATACAGGACAGGGGCAGAAGAGGCGACTTTTCAGGTAGAAAATCAAGACGGATAAGACACTATTTTGGGTACAGGTCACTTTTGGAGAAGGTAAAACTTCTGGCAAAGCGAGAAGGGATAGAGGTTATAGAAGTAGACCCGGCGTATACTTCTGTGATAGGGATGTTGAAGTATGCACCGCAGTATATGGTGAGCAAGGATATTGCGGCAGCGTATGTAATAGCGCGAAGAGGACTTGGCTTGAGAGAAAGGATACCGCACAAATTATATGTTGCTTCTTGGTAGGCTTGATACAAACAGCCTGGAAGAGCTAAAGGAATACGTAAAGAAGGCAGTTAAGAACCCGAACGTTAGGAGAGAGCAACTCAAAGCGATAGATAGGGTGATAGGGATTTTACAAAGCTCTGGGGGTGAGCCAGGGAGGCTATTTGTGCCTCTGGATGGAACAAGTGCGGGTAGTTGTGTGGCAAGAACCACAATCTCTGGCAAGTTCTCAGGGTAGCGGTGGTAAGTCTACTTTCCCCTGACAGAGTCCTGCGTGATATGTCTGTCTTGAAATCGCTTTTGATTTCAGGGCAAGTGGGGAAGACCTGTAAGGGCGTAAGTTCCTGCTTCTTGGGGCAGGGGCTATGGCTTTCCCAAATACCGCCTGCTGGGGCTGGGAAAGCTACGATAGGGCGGAATACAAATACCCCAGCCGCCAAACTTGTGCAGTTTTGCACAGTTTGGTTGACTAGGAAAAATTGAGGATGAAAGATTTTCTTGCCACATATTCAAACCAGGTTATAATTGCTCTTCTTGCAATCAACATGATACTTTTTTTACTACTCCTTATCCAGTCAGCAAAGAATGCAAACCTCAAACGGCGTTTTTTGGCACTTGTAAAAAATGAGGATTTAAAGACTATAGAGGAGATATTGAAAACAACAAACCAAAAAATAGATTACTTTGAAGAGGTTTTAAAGGCGCTGCATAAAAGCCACAGAATATTGAGCGAAAATTCAAAGCTGAATATCAAAAAGCTCGGGGTTGTGAGGTATGATGCATTTGAAAATGTGGGCAGCAAGCTCAGCTTTGCAATAGCACTTTTAGATGAGTATGACAATGGAGTTGTTCTAAATAGCATATATTCAAGAGATGGGTCAAGCATATATGCAAAGCCAATTGAAAATGGACTTTCTAAATATCCACTCTCAGCTGAAGAGATGCAGGCAATTGACCTGGCGAGAAAAAACTATCTTGCAAAAGAGATAAAAGAATAAAAAGTCTTTTAAAAATATCACAGAAGAAAGGGGGGTTCCTGCCAATGATAAACACATTTATCATTGGCGGGGCGGGAAGATGGATTTTAAAAGAATCAACTTTTCTCAGAGCTTTTATGAAAGCATATTAAATGGAATGTTAGACCTTGTCAGGGTCATTGATATAGAAGGAAATGTAATCTTTTGCAACACAATGATGAAAGATGTGTTTGGAGACCAGACCGGCAAGAAATGCTATGACCTTTTTTGCAAAAACGCACGATGTGAAGACTGCATTGCAATACGGTCAATGAAAGAAAATACAAGATCAATGAAATACGCTACATACAAAGATAGGATCTACTATGTCATAAGCTCTCCAATCCATGACGAAGCAGGCAATGTAATTGGCACGGTTGAGGTTTTCAGAGATGTCACAGAACAGAAGAAGATTGAAGAAAGGCTCAGACGCCAGAACGAGATTTTAAGAAGAGATTTAGAGTTTGCAAAAAGGCTTCAGCAATCTCTTTTGCCAGTTGTTCCTAAAATAGAAGGGTATAGAATTACATATACTTACAAGCCCTGTGAGAGGCTTGGAGGAGATTTTTTGGATGTCATAAATATTGACGATAAGTTAGTGTTCTATGTTGCAGACGTAGCAGGACATGGGCTTTTGGCTTCAATGGTAACAGTTTTTGTAAAGCAGAGTATCATAAAAAATGCTCATACATACATAGAAGAAAGTGCACAAGAGATTATGAAAGGTGTTCTTTTGGACTTTATTGAGATGAACTTTCCGAGTGAAGTGTACATAACAATTGTCTTGGGGATATTAGAAAAGAGCACAGGGAAGGTTAGCATGATTTCTGCAGGGCATGTGACAGAGCCTATTTTGGTCAGGGCAAACAAGAAAATAAAGATGTTTTCAATGAAAGGGCAGCCGATTGCCTCAGTCGATTTAGAACAGGGGTTTGAGGTAAAAGAGACAGTCTTAGAGAAGCACGACAAATTAATTTTCTATTCAGATGGGCTTACTGAAAGTAAAAACAAACATGGCGAGATGTACGGTAAAAAAAGGCTAATAAAAAGAATTCTCAGTATCAAAAACATCAACACAGAACTTTTGATAAGAGACCTGAGAAATTTTGCAACAGACTTGAATGATGACATAGCTATATTGATGGTAGAGAGGATTTAAAAAATAAAAAAGGCGTGAAAAGCCATGAAAACAATCCGATTTTTTTACAAAATCATACTGTATCTTGCCCTGGCCATTTCCATTATCTTGAGTTTTAATGTATTTGGAATAGAATTTATACACCCTTATATATTTTTACACTATGAATACAAAAAATCATATCCGAACATAAGATACTACGAAGATGTTGTGCCGATTGAAAATGGTCTTGCTATTGTATACAGAGGAAAGATTGGAAAGCTTGAGAGCGATAGCTTAACATGGACAAAGATTGCATATCAGAACCACAGGGTATATTCAGACGGCAAAAGTGCAGTAGCTTATGTTCAGGGTGGGAAATATCTACATATAATATCATCTCAGTGGCAGAAAGATATATTGTATCCAGTAAATATAGAAAAGGTGAGAGTAAAAAACGGTAATGTCTTAGTTCTTTTGTCAAGCCAAAACGAAGACTATCTTATAATGTACGACAAGAATCAAAACATAATCTTTTCAGTAAAGTACAAAGAAAAGGTAATAGACTGCGATTTCAATGGGATTTTTGCAATTGCCATTCTAAAACCCAGGGATTCAAATGAATTAGCGATATCTTTTGCGGACAAGAGAGGAATTTATATGACAAAGGTTCTACCACCAAGTCTTCAAAATGTCAAAAGGTGTTATGCAATAGAAGATTATATCCTTATGTACAACCAAAAAGTAATAGAGGTTTACGACTTAAAAATTCAAAAGAAGATAAAGACTTTTTCATTTGCTGTGCCGCCAGAGTATGTGATAGGTAACACAAATGTACTGTTTGCAGAACACAGATTTCTTGTTTACAACAAGCTTAGAAAAAATTTTGTGTTTAAACAGATAGAAGACTTTAATTCAGTTTGTGCAGATGCTGAAAAGATTGTCACATCAAAAGGAAATGAGATTAGAATTTACTCTATGAATTTAAACAGGATAAAAACTTTGAAAGTAAATTCTTTTGGCTTTGTAAAGGCAGTAATAAGTACAGACAAGCTGTACTATATTTATAATGATAGGATAGAACTCTACCAAGAAAGGTGGTAAGAGTGAAAAAATGCCAAACTCAGCAGACCTGATTATTTTAATAATTCTCATTATTGGCGCGTGGATTGGGTACAAAAAAGGAATTTTGAGAATGGCATTTGACCTTGGGTCATACATAATCTCATGGTTTGTGGCAGTGTGGGGATATAAATATGTAGGCAGGGCAATTGAAAGTTCTTCTGTCTTAAAAGGAGCAATAGAAAGCTTTGTAAAAGACAAGGTTGTAATAAGGGACACCATTTCACCAGTTGTGCCAGAGTTTTTCAGAGGTGCTGCTATGGAGGCACACCAGGCTCTCAACAAAAGTCTTCAGGATGCTGCCACAATGGTTCTAATTAATTTTATTGCAATGATAGCTACATTCATTGCAGCAAAGGTTGTTATAGTCGCAGTCAAAAACGCGCTCGGGTTTATGAGAAAAGTGCCTGTGATTGGTACAATTGATGGCTTTGGCGGTCTTTTGGCAGGGATCGGAGTAGCTCTCATAATAATCTACATAGCATTCAGCATTATATACTTTTTCCCCAATGCACAAATTTTCAAAACAGTCCAGCACTACATCAGAACTTCAATGTTTGCTGAGTTTTTATACGAAAACAATATTCTCATAATGATGATGAGACAATATTTAAAAATAAAAATTTAGATTTGAAACAAAAATAAAATTGCAAAGGAGAAGTAAAAAAGAATGAGAATAATTTCAGAAAGCGTAATCGAAAGCAAGGTGTATGAAGCCATAAACGAGGCTGTCTGCAAACTTCCAGAGGATATAAAAGAGGCTTTAAAAAAGGCGTATGAAGCAGAAGAGGACATTGCAAAGTATACATTGGAAAATCTTTTAAAAAACATCCGAATGGCAGAGCAGAAGTTGCGCCCAGTTTGTCAAGATACTGGTGCTGCTGTGTTTTTTGTCGACATAGGTGAAAAGGTATTTGTTGAAGGCTCAATAAAAGACGCCATTAACAGAGCTGTAGCAAAGGGATATAAAGACTTTTACTTGAGAAAATCAATGGTAAAAAGCCCAATTGTAAGGGAAAACACAGGCGATAACACACCTGCAATAATCCATTTTGACTTTGTAAAAGGAGACAAAATTACAATCTACTTCATGCCAAAAGGGTTTGGAAGCGAAAACAAAAGCGCGCTTTGCATGTTATCACCAGCTGATGGCACAGAAGGAATTGAGAACTTTGTAATAGAAACAGTGAAAAAAGCAGGATCTGACCCATGCCCACCAATTGTTGTTGGCATTGGTATAGGCGGAACATTTGAAAAGGCTGCAATTCTTTCAAAAAGAGCACTTTTGAGAAAGATTGGTCAGCGCCATCCAAAACCTTACATTGCAGAGCTTGAGATAAGGCTCCTTGATAAAATAAATTCACTTGGAATAGGGCCAGAAGGGTTTGGCGGCAGGACAACTGCACTTGATGTATTTGTAGAAGAGTGTCCAACACACATAGCAGGTCTTCCTGTTGCGGTAAATATTTGCTGCCATGTTGCAAGACATGTTAAGATTGAGATTTGATTTTTTCCACTTTTTTATTTTAAGCTATCAAGAGTGTACTGGTAAAGATCATAAACAATATACTTTTGAGTAAACATCCGCATTTTTATTGCAAGCGACTGGTCTTCCTTTTTGTAGATAATAACTGAGCTAAGCTGGTCGGCAAACTTCCAGTTATACCTCTTTAAATAATCATTTAAAGGTGTGAGATCTTCTGGCGCTTGTACCTTTGTATAAGCTGGTTTTTGCAAACAGTACAATTTCAAGTTTATAATGTTCCAGTTTGTATATTCCGTTTAAAAGAGAAATAGGGTTTCCCTGGTCAATCACCTTTTTATCGGCCAAAAGTGCTGCCTTGTGAATATATCAAATTGGCAAAGTTCTGAGTGTAATACACATTGTCTGTATTCAAATCCACAGCACATCCTACTGCTGCATATTCAAAATTACTTTCAATGTTTTCCCTATGCCCTTTTGAATTCAAAAGAAGATGGTTCGCAAAAAAGGGGAGAAGTTTTGTGCCCATTGCTAAGTTTTCACCAATCTTTTTAAAAGCAATTGCCTGCTTTTGAAACCTATCTGCAGGGCTTTGGCCAAAGACATCTGTGTGGCCAAAGAAATTGTACTTTGCCATGTTTTGTGAATGAAGTCTTGCGACAATCGAGATTTTGTCAGAGTACCTAAAAAGTCGCTTTCCTTCTTGGCTTCTAATTGAGTTTAAGTGAAGATAGCAAAGCCTTTCAAATGCAGAAATAAGGTGATTTATATCCTTTTGCTTTTTGAAAACATCATCATTTATAAGAAAATCATTCCAAATACCTTTTTTGACCATAAAGATTCCGTTTACAGCATTTGGAGAAACAAGTTTGTCATAAAAGAAGTAAACATAATAGCTATTATTGACTAAAGCCACATCATATTCTTTTCCTAAATTCTCATCTGTAAGATTATATTTTTTCATACCATTTAATATTACGAAGCTTTTAAGAAATTTCAATTTGGTCCTTTTCACATCTTGCAGACTGCTTCCAATTTTAATATTTTCATACCCTAAAAATTGTTTGGAGTTTGTATAGTAAAACACAAGCTTGTCATTTTCAAAGCCTGCAACAAAAAAGTTGGTTGGATTTTGCGATACATAAAAGTCAAAAGGGAAAGGACTTTTTAAAATTTCTGTTTTTGTGTCTGAATAGACCTTGCTAAAATATGCTTTTGAGCAAAAAAAGCTCACATTCCTCTTTGCCTGAAAATAAGAGGTAGCCTTTGCAAAACCACTTTCAGAAAACCTATTCAAATAAATGGGGCAACTTCCAATAACAAATAGTCCTATAATTAGTAATATAATACCTCTAATAGCAGCTTTGTAAATTCTAATATTTTTCATCCTTTTTCTCCTGCATAATTTAAGGTAGGTTATATCAAAATTATAGCACATTTTAACAATCATTTAACATAGTCAAAACAGGCTTTTAACAATTTTTGTATAAAATCAAGAGTAGAAAAATAAAGAAGGAGATGATAATAGAAAATGAAGCAACTACATAAATTTAAAAAAGTTTCCATTAAAATCTCAGGTTCACTCAAAACAAGAATTACGCTATGGTTTATTATAATCTCATTAATTCCACTTTTAGTATTTTTAATCTTTTCATTGAGCCTTATTGAGAAGAATGCCCAAAAAGAATTAAATTCACGTCTTGAAGCCGCACACAATTTAGCAATTCAAGAGATTGAAAGGTATCAAAAACTATCTCAAGACTATGCAACTTTAATTTCATCAAACAACCTGCTAAAAGAGGCAATCTTGAAAAAAGACCATCTAAGACTTGTACAGGTAATTTCGCCGCTGGCAAGCCAGATGAATATTGACCAGATTGCTGTAACAGACTCAAACGGGATTTTAATCGGAAGAAGTGACATCCTTTCACGTTATGGTGATAACTGGAAAGAAAATTATTTAGTAAAGTGTGGGCTTGCAAGGCTAAGGTATACCACAATTGAAAAAAGCGGAGATGACATTTATATAAAGTCTGTATCAGATGTGGTCACAGAGATGAGTGCAAACAACATGAGGGTAATTGGCGCAGTAATTGTTGGGTACAAACTTGACAAGAGGTTTGTTGAAAACCTCTCAAGACTTACCAAGATGAGTGTCGTTTTGTATCCTGCAAATTCGCCTAATAAATATATTTCACAATCAAACTCTCAAAAACTGGGGGCTATTATAGAAAAAGAGACTTTGCAGAAAGCAATGTCAGGTGAGTATGAGTACTTGATTGGCAAAACAGGTACAAAAAATGACAGTTATAGTTTTGTATTGATCCCTGTAAGAAAAGCTAATAACACAATGCCTGTAGCAGCTCTTGCAATTCTTACAAACAACCTTCTTGTTTCGAACTTTGTTACATCTTCCATCAGGTTTTCAATACTCTTGTTTGGACTTACATTGGTTTTGGTCATCATCATCAGTATGTTCATTGCAAACAGGATCACAAGGCCAATAAATAAACTTGTTGACAGTGCAAGAAAAGTTGCATCTGGTAAGTTTGATATACAGGCAGAAGACGGCATTGTGGGTAGCGACGAGATAGGACTTTTGGCAAGAGAATTTTCAAAGATGGTAAAGAGTATCTATACCTTTGTCACAAATATTGACCAGACAGTTAGCACCACGCAAAGTTATATTGACAGGCTAAATAGCATTGCAACAGATTCTGCGAAGACAAATGAGATCACAGCCGCTCAAATAAAGGAAATTATAGAGCTGGCTGAAAAGCAAAAAAAGGCGTTTGAAGAGGTAAGCAACTATATAACTGAGATTGAGCAACAGGTACAAAATACATTCAAAGTGTTTAGGACAATTGAAGAGGGGATAACAAGTGTGGTTGATACAACGTATAAAGAAGAAGAGTCTATCCAAAACCTCATAAAATACATGTACACAGTGAACGAGACCATAAACCAAGTTGCTTCAGATCTGTCTGAAGCTATGCAGAATTATAAATCAATTGTCAGTGCAAGTGAGTACATTTCAAAGCTTGCAGAACAGATAAAGATAATTTCACTAAATGTCTCGATAGAAGCGGCAAAACGCGATGTGCCAAGTTTTGGTGTCATAGCTTCAGAAATTTCAAGGCTTTCACAAACAGCAGATTCATTTGCAAAACAGATTTCTGAGTCAATAGAAAAGTCGCTTTTGACATTCAACAAAACAAACAAGAGGCTTGAAGAGAGTATGAAGGTTGTAAAAGCAGGAGTGGAAGTTGCCAAAAAATCTACTGTTTCGCTTAGCAAAATCAAGGAGACAAACACAGCCATGAAAGAGAGAATATCAAAGATATCATCTGAAATTTCAAACCAGCAAGAAAAAATTTTGAATATAAACAATACCTTAAAATTGCAAACTCAAACTACTTTGCAGTACTTTAAAACTCTTTCATCAATTAAAGATGTCTTCCAAAAACAGATTCGTTCTGTTGACAAGCTGATTGAGCAGTTCAAGGATGTGCACGAAGGAGTTGTAAAACTTGCAGCAATTTCTATAAAGGCAGGTGAGGATACGTAATATGCATCTTTTATTAAGATGGGTTAGCGATAGTTGAACATGAGGCTTTTCAGGTGTTTTTTTTAATATTCTAAATTTTGGGTACGTATGTGAGAAAATTATTTCAGTATTTGTAAAAAACTAACAGAGAAAAAGAGGCTACTTTCCACGAAAGAAAGGAAAGCAGCCTTTTTAAAGAAAATTTAAAAAAGTTTGCTGAATAGGCTTTTCTTCCTCAATACGTTTTTTTGCAATCTCAAAGTATACTGGATCAATTTCAATTCCAATAAAGTTTCGTTTAAGCAATTTAGCTACAACGCCAGTTGTTCCAGAGCCCATAAAAGGATCTAAGACGACATCTCCTTCTTTACTGCCTATTAAAATAATCCTTTCTAACAATGCTTCAGGTTTTTCAGTAGGATGAGGAGTCTTATGCCTTTGAGCAGGAATTTCCCATAAGTTTCTCATCTGTTTGCCTCCATTGAGCTTCCGTGCCATCTCATAGTCAAAATAGTATTTTTTATTTTTACTTGCAACCCAGATCAATTCAGTAGATGGAACAAATCTATTTCTTGAGAGTAAAGGAGTTGCATTAGGTTTAAACCATATAATGTCATTGATAATCCAGAGACCCAACTGCTTCAGAATAGTTCCAATTATAGGATGATTATGCAATGTTCCAGAAATCCAAATAGTTCCAGTTTCTTTAAGTACTCTGACACATTGCTCGATCCACCTTAGATTAAACTCAAATATATCATCTATTTTATCCCATTCGCCTTTATAACATTTTACTGGTTTACCGGCTCTCGTGGTTAGAGCATTTTCTGAAGACAAATTGTAAGGAGGATCAGCAAAAATCAGATCTATACTATTGTCTTCTATCTTTTTTAGAACATTCAAACAATCATCATTAAATAAATGTACTTTGCACATTTTTTTTTCTCTCCTCTTCAATTCTCTTTTTGGCAATTTCAATGTAGGTTTCGTTTATTTCAATTCCAATCCATTTTCTATTCATACGCTCAGCAACAACACCAGTTGTTCCTGTTCCAAAAAAAGGATCTAATACTATATCTCCTTCATCACTTGAAGCGGTAATTATTATTTCCAACAATTTTTCAGGTTTTTGATTTGGATGTGCGGCTCTGCCATTGTCTAACTTAATTCTTTCTTTTCCTTGAACAAGAGGCATTTCAAAGAAATCAAAAAAGTCATCCATTTGCTTAACAGAGCCATCTTTTGTTTTTCTTGGATTAAGCATTTTAATTTCATTATAGTTAAATTTCCATCCAGGGCCTTTAACAAACCAACAAACAAATTCTGTTGTGTGTTTAAATGTACGTTTAGTAATATTTGGCATAGCATTTGTCTTGACCCATGTCAATATATTGTTTAATTTAAAGCCTATCTTTTTTGCTAAAAATATAACTTCTCCAATGTTATGGTAAGTACAAGAAATATACAAACTACCATTATTTTTCAAGACAGAATATGAGGCTAAAAGCCAATTATAAGTGAATTCACAGTATTTGTCATAATCCCAGCTGTCCCATTCTTCATTCATTTTATAAAATGGACCACCAGTCTTGTTATTTTTTAGTATAAGATCTCTGCCTGACAAATTGTAAGGTGGGTCAGCATAAATTAAATCTATGCTTTCCGATGGAATATGTTCTTTCATAATCGTTACACAATCACCATGTAAAATTGTATTGTAAATCAAATTTGGGTCACCTTCCTAAAATAGACTATAAAGCTTATTGTCAATTAAACTACATATCATTGAGTGGTCATCTAAATTTTCCATTGCGTAAAATATATCATTACAAAGGGTCAAAATTAAGTTTGAATTTAAACCATTGAACTTTTCAAAATAACTTTGAAGCACTTTTGTGAACATAGTAAACTGTTCAAAATTTAAAGGGAGAATTTTGATTTTCTTACTCTTAAATCCATATTTTAAAGCAATGAAAAAATTATAATAGGTATTATCATGTATTTTTGGAGCAACGAAAATATTTACAAAATTAATATAATTAGGGTATTGATTCATAAATTTTGCCACGTGATCTAATACAGGATATCCCTCTTGAATCCATTGATATTGAGTTTTGTTTAGTGTTACTTCACAAATTCCAGCAAATTCCTTGAAGAAAAATTCAATATCAGGTTTTTTAGGTGGTGCAAAATTTATAAAATTTCCTTCGTCATCTTTAATAGCATTTGATTCAATTTTTTCAGCACTATCAATAATTAACAATAGCTCAAATATTATTTGTTCTAAATCGGCTGGTTCTAATTCCTTCCAATATTCTTTATTCCTTAGTATTTTAATATGTTCGTCTAATTTAGCAAAGTTATATTTTAAGATATGAGCCTTTTTAGCTTCGTTAATTTTGGATTTTATCTTCCTCAGTTCATTGATATGTTTTTTCAATTCTTCTTCAGATAACTCAAATAAGTTTTTTCCTAAAACCATTTTAGAGTATTCATTTATTGCAATTTTACTGCTTTCTATTTGTTGTGAAATATCTTTCCGGATACTTTCTGCCATCTCAATAAGTTTATTCTTATTTTTTTCCCACGGCAATTCAGGCTTTGTGATATCAGTCATATATTCGATGTAGTCATCTAAATTAGAAAAGCTTATTGCTTTTCCTTCAAACATATTTAGTAATTCTTCGATTTCCTTTTTTCTATCTTGTGAAAGTTTTACACTAGCAACTTGTCCAAATTCACTTTTTTTAGCGGTAAAATATTTTGTAAGAAGAAAAAATCGTAAAATGTTGTCTCCATAATCAAACAAATTGTTGATTTTAGTCTCAATATTTTTAGCTGAACCAAAAAACTTAGAGACGAATTGTACTTCAAAATCTCTCTTATTTTTTGATCTTCTATAATCAAGTAACTGATTGATTTGATTTTCTATTTCTTTATAGTTAATGAGGGTTGGAATGAATAAACAAAATTCTCTTTTTGAAATTTCATCTATTTGCGTTTGTTTTTCTAACAAATAGAAAAACTTCAAAGTTACTATAAAAGGAATGATATCAAAGCCATCTCTGCTTTTAAAATCGCTACTAAAAGGATTTGGGTACTGTAATTTAAGAAGACTTTTGAAAAGTATCTCGGAGATATCATTATTTTCATCTAAAAATTTTCTTCCCAACTCAGTTATTCTAATCTTGCCTAAGCTTTTTTTGGCAATTGCAAATCCTAATTTGTTCAAGGGATTTACAGACTGACGACCACGCATAGAAGGATCTTCATAATTTTGTAAATCAAAAATCTTCTTAGCTTTTTTGTAATCTATTTTTTTAATTGCGGGGTCATCAAACTCACGTTTTATATCTTCAGGTAAATTCATAGGTCTGTAGAGTTTGTATTGTATTAATCGTATCTGATATTGAATTTGAACGTTCTCATCAAAATTCATTCCTTCAAACTCAGATAACACTTGCAAAAATCCTCTTAATCTTTCGGGGTTTCTAACAGTTGTGGAAATAGACCAAGGCTTTCGCATTTTTATCTCTTCTCCTAACCGTTGTGGCTGGATCTATCACTAAGGAAGACGTTCTTTAAGTTATATCATACTATAAAAAATTGTATGTTTGCAATCCCAAATACAGTTTTAAGTTAATGTAAAAAATTTACTATCTGGTTTCAAAATAATTTCATTCTTTAATAATAACTCTTTTATTTTATAAATTTTTGCAGTAAAATAATATTTGTAAATTTAAAGAATAAATGCAGAAGGAATACTGTAAAAGAAAAAATATAAGGTGGTCAAAAAATGATACAAGAGCAAAAGAGTATAACTCTCAATTTGTATTGTGATGAAGTTAAAGAATGTTCATTAAAGATAGCAAAATTAGGTATATACGAGAAATGGTCATATATAGGGATGTTAATAGTACCTGAGTTTGTTTCTAATGACCTTTCCCAAGATCTTTTCAACTTACGTTGCTTAGCTGATCCTCCAAAGGTGTGGGGGAGCTGTTCAAATTATTGTAAATATCATGAACTAAATAATTCAGAAATTCATTATGAAGAAACAAGTAATACAGTAAAATTTAAAATTGCTCGTAATTGGGTACAATATTGGGTAAAAGACAAAGAAAAAATTTATTTTTATATTTTAGGCATTAATTTGTCTAAATTAGATTTAAATAAATTTGGACCAAAAGAACAGCAGGATAGACATTCGACAATATACAATAGATTTTTTAGAACTGCAATAAAAAAGGCTCTAAAAAGATTCTTTTCTGAATATGATGCTATTATAGTTGACAACATTTATCATGATAAAGGCAATTTAGAGGATCATGAGTACTTTTCTTGGCATTCCATATATAAAATAGAATCGGAAGAAGATAAAATTTATTTTAATAATCCCCAAATTGTCTTTTTAGATTCTGACCATAGATCAGAAAAAGGAGATCCTGTTCATTCTCAGTTTATTCAACTTATTGATATAATTCTTGGTTGTGTGGTGAATTGCCTACATTATAACAGCACCAATAAGAATAAGTATGAGTTAGCTTCAATAGCATATGAAATTGTGCACAGAATTGTTCAACGACCAAATAACAAAAATAGTAGATACAACTATGTCAAACGCCAAGCTATAGAATTTTTTCCTAAGGAAGATTTGAGAGGGCTTGATGAAAATAGCCTCGAATACAAATTTAAAAGATTTAATCAATTTTATACTAATAGAAAATTATTAATTGAGGAACGTAGAACTGGGCAGATTTCTTTCTTTGATTGAAATATAAAAACAAATACGCTAAAAGAAATATTAACCAAACGTTTGCATAATTTTCTACTCCCGGTTGGAATTAAAGCCACAACTAAACATTTAGGCAAATCTGGCACCAAATATATTAGTTTGTACACACCAGAGTACAAAAGACTGGGTTTTATCCCCTTCTATTCATAGGAAAATAAATTAGCACACTTCTTTTGTTTTTATCTTTTCATTAGGAATAACGATGCTCTGATTCCTTTGTCAAGATGGCCTACTGTATTTTAGCTTTCTACTCCGTAAACAAATCCTTTTAAGCAGAAGTTATAAAAGTTTGTACATTCTTTTCAGCTTTGCAATCTTACGTTTTATACTTAAGGTATTTTTGATTAACAAGATTCTTACCAACTCAGGGTATTCTCTTTTTCATCCCTGCTTCTATTACACAATTCCCATGAAAAAACAAAATCCCCATCAGATTTTTCAAATTAACCCAATGCGGTTATCTGCCTTTAATTGAATTTTATATGCGTAAAGTAGAGTATCGTACCTATGTTTGGTAACGAACAATTTCAATCCCCAACGGGAAAGCTACAAACAGACAGGATAACCCAGTCGGTAGGCAAGAAACAACTTTGTTTCAATCCCCAAAGGGGAGGCTACAAACAAGGTAGATGAGCTTGTAAAAATTAGTATTGAGAAAGTTTCAATCCCCAAAGGGGAGGCTACAAATGATTTTGTCGTAATAGAAGAAGATACCAAAAAGGGTTTCAATCCCCAAAGGGGAGGCTACAAACCGTTAAAAAGCTTGATTTTATTATATCAAGATTATACACCTCTGTCAATGTTTTTATATCAAAACATCTGTGGAAAACTCAAATCAGCCCAGAAAAATCAAGCAAGGAAAACCTATTGAACCTTTCCGTCTATCCAGATGTTACCAACAACTTTATAAAAATCTTGCTATGACTAAATGAAATCGCATACAAATTGAATCTCAAAATTTTTGCATTGAAGGTCGACAAACATGACTTTTAGTCAAAATAAATATATTTGCATATGCATGTGAATAAATTTTAATTTCAAATATATGCTTATTTATGCAGCAATAATTCAAAGTATACAATCAAATTGCAAAAGTTTAAACTCCTTTACATATTTAACAGCTTGATGTAAACAAGCGACATGTATTTATAGCAATGTTTATAAAGCAGTCTTTGTAATTTTTATAAACTCAAGATAAGCTTATGGCTGAAAGAAAATTTCACATAGCGGTAGAAATCACCAGTTGGAGATAGCGATGAAAAGCAATGTATACATATTTTACTGTTGATGAGGTTTTTACAAAACCTTAAATAATGAGAAAAAGTTGAGTTACAGGAATAAATGCGAATACATATCCAAGGCATGTGGCATGGACAGACACAGATGAGAAAGAGTGTCTTAGCATACATGACAGGGGCAGAAGAGGCGACTTTTCAGGTAGAAAATCAAAACGGATAAGACACTATTTTGGGTACAGGTCACTTTTGGAGAAGGTAAAACTTCTGGCAAAGCGAGAAGGGATAGAGGTTATAGAAGTAGACCTGGCGTATACTTCTGTGATAGGGATGTTGAAGTATGCACCGCAGTATATGGTGAGCAAGGATATTGCGGCAGCGTATGTAATAGCGCGAAGAGGACTTGGCTTGAGAGAAAGGATACCGCACAAATTATATGCTGCTTCTTGGTAGGCTTGATGTAAACAACCTGGAAGAGCTAAAAGAGTATGTAAGGAAGGTAGTCAAGAACAAACATCTGAGGAGAAAGCAACTCAGAGCGATAGATAGGGTGATAGGGATTTTACAAAGCTCTGGGGGTGAGCCAGGGAGGCTATTTGTGCCTCTGGATGGAACAAGTGCGGGTAGTTGTGTGGTGAGGACCACAATCCCTGGCAAGTTCTCAGGGTAGCGGTGGTAAGTCTACTTTCCCCTGACAGAGTCCTGCGTGATATGTCTGTCTTGAAATCGCTTTTGATTTCAGGACAAGTGGGGAAGACCTGTAAGGGCGCGAGTTTTTGCTTCTTGGGGCAGGGACTATGGCTTTCCCAAATACCGCCTGCTGGGGCTGGTAAAGCTACGATAGGGCGGACTACAAATACCCCAGCCGCCAAACTCGTGCAATTTTGCACAGTTTGGTTGACCAGGAGTGATATCATAATGCCATCAAGAAAACGTCAATTTACCTTGCGTCTGGATGAGGACAATTTCTTAAAAATAAGATACATTGCTCAGCAAAATAAACGTTCAACAGCTAACCAAATCGAATTTCTCATTGAACAGTACATCAAAGAATGGGAAAAAACATACGGTGAAATAGATACATCGCTGGTTGAAGAAAGTGATGATTAGCTTTGTTTTCATTTGCCCCCAACAAATGTTCGTTATTCTAAAATCAATTCAAAGCAAATCGAGATTTCTGAAACTCCAGCAGACACAGGATAGCTCGAAAGCTCAAAACAGACTCCGGTATATGGCACAAAACAAGAATACAAGCGGGTTTGCAGGAAGCAGACATGTCTGCAAAAGGCTTTCGAGCCGGGGTTAAGCAACAAAACAGGCAAAAGGGCAGGGGAAAGGTTTGTAAACGATTTCACAAAAGTGCTGCATAAAAAAAGTCATATCAGCTACAAAACAACTGGCTCAAAAGCCCAAACAAGGCCTGTGCCAGTAGCCTGAGAGCTCTGAAAAACCTCTGCTTAAATTGTATTGCAAAAATTGCAAAAAAGGTGTATAATAAAACCAGTTAGCAAAACCATACCTTAAAATCTGTCTACAAAAATGTAAAAATGAAAATCCTGTTTTCAAACCATGTTGCAAAATCTAAAAATTCGACGTATAATTAAAACAGTTAGCAAAATCATGTTCAAAATGCGTCTACAAAAATGTAAAAATAAAAACCAAACCGCAGATTTTCTGCGGTTTTTATTTTTTTCCGAGGTGTTCAAAATGCTAAAACGACCATCAAGACTTTGTATTCGGGAAGAATTTCAAACTCTAAAACTGCTCCTGCCAGAAGTTATCCTATTCCTCTTAATGCTTGCAATGCTTGTAGTTCGAATACTTGCTGCTTTGCTGTATTGAGTTCTTGCAAAAAGGGAAAACCTTGCCGTGGCTTTTTTGTTTTTTTGGCAGGCAAAATTTTTGTGTAGCAAATTTTAAAGTCATGGTATAACTGTAATGAGAAAAAACTTTAGCAAAAGGAGTTGATATAGCCATGAGAAAACTTTTGAGCTTTGCCTTCCCAGTAGTATTTGTGGGAAAACAAAAAGCATGGTATAACTGTTGATAAGAGTTAAAAGAAAGGGGAGGATTTACTATGAAAAACACATTTAGAAAAGTAACAGTACTTTTGTTTTCAGTTGCATTGATATTTATGGCAGCGTGCGGTAATAGCCCGGCAAAAAAGACTTCACAGCCGAAAACTGTAACCCAGACAAAGCAAACTGTATTAGCTAAGCCTGCACAAACAACACCTGCAATCATAACAGCAAAAGGTTTTACAGAAGCCCTTCTGTCAAGAGCAAGGGTTGAACCTGCAACATTTGAACATGCAAAGACTCTTGGGATTGTTCCCGCAGAGGTTAAACCAGGCAGCGTGCTTACAAGAGCTCAAGCGTCATACATCATGTGGAACGCTATAAAGAAGATTGATTATCTCAAGGTCAAGAACATACCAGTTTCAACAGCAGTGTATGACCTGTGGGAAAGTTACCTTTCAGGGAAAGACATTGTGCTCAACCCCGGTTACTGCACACTTGCAGCGTACCAGTTCTTTGATTTTCTCAGATACGAAATTTACTACCCCGATGGAACAAAGGATGTAAAGTTTGTGTACAACCCTGTGCTTTTGAACGGCAAATGCGCAATGGATACAAAACAAAGCGTCCAGAATCTTATAAGGACATTCAAGAAGAAGTATCCAGACAAACTCAAGATTGCAATACTTGAAAGACCAAACATCAAGGTTGTCAGGAATGTTAAGAGGATATTAAGCTACAAGATAAAAAGTAATGGTGAGAAAGTTCCCTATAAAATAGCAAAGGGCGACATATACTATATACTGTTCGAACGTGATAGATTGCCCAACAACTATTCATACTTTGTTTTAGAAAACGGCGAAAAAATAAACTATTTTCCTACTTTGCTTTTTTACACAGGTTATGACCCGACCCATGGCGTTAAAATACCCGGTTTTTCAGATACAAATGAAAACTTCATCAACGTCATAATGCCCAAGATAGACTTTCGATACAACAAATACATCTACAACTGGCTCAAAAGTCTTCCCAGAAGATACAAGTACTACGACTACAGGAGATTTGAAGCTCAAAGGTATATCGAGGATATAAAGAGCATACCACAGCTTTACAAAGAACCAGTTCTCAGAATGTTTGACCTTGGCATATATATCTGGGATAAGTCTCCTTTCTACTGTCAGAAGGTGAGAGCAAAGCCAGGAAAGACTTTAACTGAACAGGAAGCAAATGAGCTTTTGAACAGGCTTTTTGACAAGACAAAAAGAGATGTGTTTGACGAGTTTAAAAATCAAGTAGCACTTTATCTTACACCGGCAGGAGATGTGATTTGTGGACGTACAAACCTTGGGAAGGCGTTTCAGGTAGCAAGAATGGAACCTTATGATTATAGCAGTGTCATTCGTGAACAGGACGGCGCTATATTCGACACTCCTGTTGCAACTTTAAGACTTCTGCCCGGTGTGGTTCAGGAAATGAAGTGGGATGCAGTCAACGGAATTGATAGAAAAAGGGGCTACCCAGCTATACTTTCATGGGGTTCAGCTTCTCTGCCCCTGGATGTAGGAAGACACGAAGGACTTTACTTTACACTTTATGCTACTCTGGTTGTTTCAGCAAAGTCTGGTTTGCCTACTGTAGATGTCTCTCCAAACTTTTTCTTGATTACCCCTAAAATGGTTGCAGCAAGTAGAGTTTCTATACCACAAGCGTATAAAAAACAGGCCTTTGAAAAGGATGCGAAGTATTACTATTCAACAAAGACAAAAGCGCTTGTTCCCAACAAACCAGGTGTCATAGTTCAGTACGGAGACCTTTATCTTTACATGTATGCTTACACATGGGATGACAATATACTGTTTAGGAACATGAGCTTTTATGAAAAACCTGACATACCCGGCGCAAAATTTGTTGTTGCAAAACCAGACCCGAGCTACAAATAATGTTTGGAGGTGTTGTTTGATATGAGCTTCAAATCAAGATTAAAAAGAGGCTGTCTAAAAAGATGAGGTGACAGCCTCTTTATTTTTACTGTATTTACATTGTAAGATATTTATGATATAATATCTCAGAAATGATTACATAAGGAGGATTAATATGCCACGCAAACATGATAAAATAGTCTTCAAAGAATATAACCCCAACCAATTAATAATGCCAATCGACCCTGAAGCCTTTATCCCTCAAACTCATCTAGTAAGAGCAATCGATAAAATCATTGATAAAATAGATATCTCAACCATAGTAGAGAAATACAAAGGTGGTGGGACTTCCAGCTACCATCCTTTGATGCTTTTGAAAGTACTTATCTATGCTTACATACAGGGGATATACTCTTCAAGAAAGATAGCAAAAGCACTTCAAGAGAATATAACCTTTATGTGGCTTTCAAAACTTCAAACCCCTGATTTCAGAACTATCAATAGATTCAGAAAAGAGATAATAGGTGATTGCATTGAAGAGATTTTCGCACAAGTTATTGAACTTCTTGTAAAACTGGGGTATGTAAACTTTGAGTATTACTACCTTGACGGGACAAAGATTGAAGCAAATGCGAACAAGTATACATTTGTATGGGCAAGAAGTACAAGAACATACAAAAAGAAATTAAGAGAAAAAGTAAGAGAAATTCTTAATGAAATAGAGAGGATAAATGAGGAAGAAGACAGAATTCTTGGCGAGTTGGATGTCAATTTAGAAGCTGATTATGATAGCCAAGAGCTTGAACAAAAAGTTGAAGAACTCTCCCAAAAGATAGCAGAAGCTAACTTTGGGAGCAAAAGGAAAGAAAGGAGAGTGAAAAAGCTTGTAAAAACTCTCCAAAACAACTGCGTATTAAGACTCAAGAAATATGAGTCTTATGAGCAGATCTTAAATGGCAGGAATAGTTTTTCAAAAACAGACAATGATGCCACATTTATGAGGATGAAGGATGACCATATGAAAAATGGGATGCTAAAACCCGGGTATAATGTACAAATCGGCACACAGAACCGATTTGTCATAGGTTTTAGCATCCACCAAAGTCCCACAGACACTGTCTGTCTAAAGGAACACCTTGAGCTTGTGACGAAGATAACAGGTTTCATGCCAAAGAACATTGTAGCAGACAGTGGCTATGGGTCTGAAGAAAACTACCTTCATCTGAAAGAATGTGGCATAAATAGCTACATTAAGTATAACACATTTGACTTGGAACAGACAAGAAGATTTAAGAAGGATATTTTCAATGTAAGGAACTGGGAGTACATAGCTGAAGAAGATGCATATATTTGTCCTGCTGGTAAGAAGGTGAAATACTTATATCCGAAGATAAGTGCAAATGAGAGAGGATTTGTAAGTTATGAGAAGGTATATCAATGTGAAGATATTTGTAATGGTTGTGAACACAGAGAAAAATGTTATAAAGGTAAGAGATGGAAGAAGAGATTTAGTATAAGACCGAGGTTAGAGAAATTGAAGGAAGAGGTGAGGCAAAGGCTGTTAAGTAGAGAAGGCGAAGAGATTTACGAAAAAAGGAAGATAGAAGTTGAGACAGTATTTGGGATAATAAAGAACAATAAAGGGTTTAGGAGATTCCTGCTCAGGGGTATGAAGGGTGTGAAGCTAAAGTAGAGTTTGGTTTGTATTGCCTATAACATAGAAAGATTGGCGAAGATAATAATAGGGGGTTGGGGCAAAATTGCCAGCCAACCCTCTTGCTTTTTACTGCATAGTTCAATATTAACATTAAATACCATCAAATGCTTGATTTTGGTTATTAAAAATTATTGTTTTTGGACAGCCTCTGCTTTTATTTTCCTCATGTTTTGTATGTCCTCAAAAGTCAAAAGCAGGGTATGGAGACCCGAAACCAAAGCGTGTCGAAGCCAGTGTAATTAAAGAATATCTAACAGACAAAGCACTGCAGAAACTTTACAACGGCGATGATTCTGACGGATACTATGTAGAAATTAAGTACTATGAAAACACCCCTATAGAATACTACCACTTTCCCCTCAACAATGAACTTACAGCTTTGCACAATGGACTTCCTGTGTACGGTTCCCCAGAAGATATAAAAGAGAACTTTGACTATTCAGAAAGGCCTGGTTTTAAAGAAGACCCAAACGGAGCATACTGGGCGGTAAAAGTAAAAAATGAAAATGATGAAGTTATATACATTCCTGCAAAACCGAACACTCCTGGTGCTGTTCGAGGATGGTTCAGATATGCAGGGATATCCAATGTAGGCAGAGTTATGTCAGAAATAAAATTTCCACCTGATGTTCCTTACAGAGCTGTAACAGACAAAGTTAAAATTATAAAAGACCCGTGGAATAATCCAATTGCAAGGAATATCAGCGAAGTTGTGCGGCTGTACTATGAAGAGCTGAAAGAAGGAAAAACAAAGCTAAATGCAAATGATACGCAGTGGTTTGAAACATGGTTTCGTGATTATATGTTTACAGACATGAGAGGACAGACCCTCAGAGACGCATTTTTGCAGGCAGGGTTAAACCCTGACGATGTGAATACTCTTATGCACCATGTTGTACCTGTTACAAATCAGGCAGGAGAAGCAGCGGCTGTTGTTTTGATACTGCAGTATCCGGACGGACAAATAGTTTACAGAACTTATGAAAGAGTAGAAAGAAACAATCCATATAATTTTACGTCCCACAGCCCAGGTGTTCCTGCGTCAAGCAAAATTTCATACAAAGCTAAAGTCAAATTTGACAGGAACGTTATCTATACAAAATACCATCCTACAGTAAGCAGTCAGGCAATGGACTCAAAACGACACTCATATGTAAAAATAGATGTCAGAATATGGGACATTCTTGACTTTGTCAGTTTGAAGCTCAAAAAGCTTGGGAGGACTGGGATTGACAAAATATGGACCTCAATTTTGTCACTACATCATTTGCTAATACCAATAAATTCTAAGCCTTCCTCATATGTCATGAAGTTTTTTGGACCCTTTATCTTCATTACATTCAGTATATCTCCAGCTTCTCCCTCAATTTTTTGCTTTATCAAATATTTCTTCCCTTTTATCTCTATTTCAAAAAAGTTCATTGAATATATTGCTTCCATTATCCTTTCACTACTTATTCCTTTACCTTTTCTCCTCAAAATATATTCCAATGTCCTTTGCAGTAAAAATGCCAAAAAACATATCACAAAATGTCCTTTTATTCTGCTTTCTGTAAAGTGATATATCGGTCGCACTTCTAAACAGCTTTTCATTACTCTGAATGACTGTTCTATCTTCCATAAATCGTGATATGCTCCTAAAACCTCTTCTACATCCATATCCTTTTTGCTCGTTTGAATTGCATAATAACCGTCAAATTTCTCATCTCGTTTTATCGCTTCCTCATCCAATACATATTCTTCTGATTTTGATTTCTTCTTCAAATATTTCCTTGCACCTTTCTTTTCTAAGGCTGTTATGCTTCCTTTGTTCTCTAAAAGCTCTTTGGCTTTTCTTACCAATCTCTCTCTGTCTTCTTTGTCTTTCTTGGCTCTCTTGCTTGAATACGTTATTATCAAATTCTCTTCTATTTTGAACTCTTTACCCTCTTCATCCTTGACAATATTTGTTCTTTCCAATACCTTATATTTGAATTCATCACCATAAATTTCTTCAGCATTCAAACATCTTTTGCCATCAAGTCTTTTATATCCTTCTTCATTAAAAACTTCATCTAAAATTTCTTTACTTGCATTCTTTAATCTGCTTGCTACTATATAGTCGTACCCAGCTTCTTTTATCATCTTTAAATTTATTCTGCTGTTAAGCCCTTTGTCTGCTACTATTATTATCTTATCTATACTAAATTTTTCCTTCAGCTTCCTCAGTATCTTTACCATCGTCTTGCTATCTATCGTATTACCAGGAAAAAGTTCATACCCTATCGGTCTGCCTTCTTTGTCCACCAAAAGCCCTAATACAACTTGCACTTCATTTACCTTGTTGTCTTTGCTAAACCCAAAATTTTTAAGTTCATCCGCTCTACAACTCTCAAAGTATATTGTCGTCACATCATAAAACACTACATCAACTACCATCTTAAATAAGTCTTTATTTCTCTGATACAGGTATGTCTCTAAATCTTCTTTTACACTGTCAAGAAAATCTAAACACCTGTACAATTGATTCAAATCTATATCCTCTTCAAATCCAAAATATTTGCTTCTCTGATGATAAGTTCTTAGTTTGCTCATTGGCTCTATCAATCTCTGTATGGTCATTAAAAAACTTACTTTGTCTACATCAAATTTTATCTTTCTCTCTTTTGCTGCTTTCCCTTTTAAAAACTTATCAATTTCAAGCTCCTGCCATAACTTTCTGTATACAATGTATCCCCAGTTTTTTACAACTGCATCCGAAATATCTTCTTCAGATTCAATAGTAACAGCTTTTGCATTCTCAGTAGTTGTTTCAGCGACAATATCAGATAGTTTTTTTACAATGTTTTTAAAAGCGGGGTCATCTTTGAGAATATCAAGTCTACCAAAGTTAAATAGTACTCTTTGCTTTACTTTACCATTTTCACGGTAATTTTCGACTAACCTAACATACTGATAACCGCCAGCATTAGTAATTTTGACAAACATATGGCAACTCCTTGAAGATAGTTTGTTATATTGTACCACAAAATATTTAAAAAGTCAAGCAAATTCAGTATATATTAAGCTAAAATTTGTCCCTACATTTTTTAAAATTTTTTATTTTTCTCTTCTTGAAACCCGCATAAATTAAGACTTTGTTATTTTTTGTTAGCTCAAAAACACCTCTTAACTGACAAAGTCAAGAAAATAGATGTCAGAATATGGGACATTGGATACTACAGAAAAGTGCCTGTTTACGATACAAAAACAGAATACGATGCTGAGGGAAACTCATACACTGCAGTAGTTCTCAAAGGTTACAACCTTGAGTTTGTACCTGCAACAGGAGTCAGTTTCAAAGACCCATATGCAAGAGTTGTAAGGTACAGAAATGCAGGAATAAGGTACGAATCGCCTTACAAAATTGAAAATCTACAAATTGGTCAGAACTCTATAAGTTACACAGTATATTTCATGTTTGAAAAAGCAGGAAGGTCAAACCCATCTGAAGAATCAAATATCTCTGCTATAAACTACAACTCATTAACAGACAGCAAAATATTTTTCCCGTTTGAAGTAAAAATAGACGATCAGTCATTTGAGGTCAACACACTTGTAAAAGACAACGTGCCTGTAAACACGTTCACAGCCACATTAGTAGACCCACCCGGCCCCGACAAAACAAAGATATACAGAATTTTACACCTCAGAGAAAAGAAAATAGAGAACTGTGTGCTGACAGCAGACGGAAAGCTAAGCTTTACTGCCCAGGTAAGTTACTTAAATGCAACACCCCGAATTGGTATTTTTAGGACAAGCGACGCAAGCCTTACATGGTCTATTGAGAGAAATATATATCCACAGTAGACAGGGAAGGCATTTTACCTTCCCTGTTATTTTTTATACAGAGGAGGTCACAACAGTTGAAAATAACAATGCAAAAAGGTATAATTTTAATCAGGTGATGTTAGATATTGCTAAGTGTGCAAAAGGTTAATAAGATATAGAGTATCAGCCGAAGAACACTAATAAACTGGGAGAAGGAAGGGTTAATAACACCTCTCAGGCTACCTATGGGAAGGAGAAGGTATAAAAAAGAAGACATAGAAAAACTACTGGGTATGATAGAGGAAAAACCAAAACCAACCGTTGTTTTGTATGCAAGAGTCTCCACTAAAAAGCAAGAAGAGTACCTTAAAAACCAAATTAGAAGACTTGAAGAAAATGCCAAGTTGCAAGGTTGGCAGTATGAAGTTATATCTGAAATAGCCAGCAAAGTAGATGAAAACAGGAGAGGACTATTAAAACTTTTGAACAAAATCAAAAGAGGAGAAGTTACAAAAGTTGTAATAGAGTATCCTGACAGGCTTGCAAGGTTTAGATTTGAATATCTTAAGTTTTTCATGGAGAGTTTTGGGGTAGAACTTGTAGTGTTAAATGGCAGAGGAAACGAAGAAGAAATTAACAGAGAACTGGCAGAGGACTTAATAGCGATAGTAACATCTTTTGCAGCGAGGATTTATGGACAAAGAGGTGGTAACAGTTCAGGCGAAGCTAATTTTTGACAGCAGCGAAGATAAGCAAAAGGTATTAGACCTTATGAGAAGATGGTCCTCTTGTATGAGGTATGCATACAAAAGACTGCTAGAAGGGCATAAAAGGGATGAACTCAAAAGAGAGCTGCAGGGAATTTTCAATCTTAATTCCCGATACGTTGATGATGCAATAATGAAAGCAAAAAGCATTTTGACCTCATGCAAAGAAAGAGGAGAAAATCCTGAAAAGGTCATTTTTGGTGGTAGGCAACTTTTTGAAAAACTAAGGAGGCGACACATAAACGGCAAGGTATATAGGAAACTTCAACGAAAGTGGCAGGAGAAAAGGAAGGGGAATCTGTACTCAAGAGGAGACAGGAGCAAGAAAGGGAATCTCAATACAAGGATTGAGACAGGTGAAGATTGTGCAAGACTTAGAATCAGCGTGGGAGAAAGGGATTATGTATATGCGACGATACAGCCTGGATGGAAGATGAAAGATGGAACGTATATTGATAGGAATCAACTTCTTGAGGCGATAAGTATTTCTGGACAGCCTTATTCTGCTGAGCTGAAACTTAAAAGTGGTGTAGTATATGCCTATTTCACTGTTGAAGAGGAATTTCCAAAGGCTAAGATAACAAAAGTGAATGGAGTTATAGGGATAGACACTAACGCATATCCAAAGAATGTTGCATGGGTAGAAACAGATGAGCATGGACAGCTTCTGGGATATGGCAGAATACCACTTGAGAAGCTTGAGAGTGGGAGCTCAAGCAAGAGGGAGTATTACAGGTGGCAGTATGCACACATGATAGTACAAATGGCGAAAGAGAAGCAAAAAGCGATAGTGATAGAGAGTCTTAGCATACAGGACAGGGGCAGAAGAGGCGACTTTTCAGGTAGAAAATCAAGACGGATAAGACACTATTTTGGGAGCAGGTCACTTTTGGAGAAGGTGAAACTTCTGGCAAAGCGAGAAGGGATAGAGGTTATAGAAGTAGACCCGGCGTATACTTCTGTGATAGGGATGTTGAAGTATGCACCGCAGTATATGGTGAGCAAGGATATTGCGGCAGGGTATGTAATAGCGCGAAGAGGACTTGGCTTGAGAGAAAGGATACCGCACAAATTATATGCTGCTTCTTGGTAGGCTTGATACAAACAGCCTGGAAGATCTAAAGGAATACGTAAAGAAGGTAGTTAAGAACCCGAACGTTAGGAGAGAGCAACTCAAAGCGATAGATAGGGTGATAGGGATTTTACAAAGCTCTGGGGGTGAGCCAGGGAGGCTATTTGTGTCTCTGGATGGAACAAGTGCGGGTAGTTGTGTGGTGAGGACCACAATCTCTGGCAAGTTCTCAGGGTAGCGGTGGTAAGTCTACTTTCCCCTGACAGAGTCCTGCGTGATATGTCTGTCTTGAAATCGCTTTTGATTTCAGGGCAAGTGGGGAAGACCTGTAAGGGTGCGAGTTCCTGTTTCTTGGGACAGGGACGGCTGTGCAAAATTGCACAGTTTGGTTAACCAGGAAACAGCGCATTCCTCTCCATCTTAAAGAGGATGGAGTCTCCTGCGCTGGGTTGTGATGAAAATTTACAGCAAACACAAAGTCTTCAGTAATCCATATTACGATGTATTTGTGATACATTACGTCAAAACACATGAAAAGTCAATGGTTACAACAGGGTTTTAAGCCCTGCTCTTTGTTGCTAACAATTAATCCACAAGGAAGGGGGTATATCATATGGCTGAGTGTCCAAACCTTACAGGATGTCCATTTTTTAACGACAGAATGGCTAATATGCCTGCAATTGCTCAACTCTACAAAAGAAGGTATTGTCTGGGACAAGGAGAAGGTAAGGAAAGCTGTGCAAGATGGATAGTCGCACAAAAACTGGGTAAAGAATATGTTCCACCAGACCTCTTCCCCAACCAGTTAGAAAGAGCTCAACAGATACTGCAACAAGCGCAGAATCCAAAATAACAGGTTGGGGAAGGTGGGAAAATGCTTAAAACAGTACTTTGAAAAATTTCATTTGCTGTTGGAGTATGGTTCCTGGTAAATTTGCTGTTGTATCTTGCTCTGCTAACCATTGATACACTGAGATTTTTTGCTTTTAACTACTCTGTCTTTTTCGTGATTTAGTTTTGCAAAGATGTATTCCTGATATTTCAACCACTTACGGTCTATGTAGCAGTTGTATTCCCTACCCTTTTATACAGAGTGTCAAATTTTTTAGATGAGTAAAACGAAGGTAAGTAAAATCAAAAGGAAGTTAGCCACGGCAAAAGTTAGGAAGTAAATTTGCCGTGGCTTTTTGTTTTTTAGCAGACAAAATTTCTGTGTAGCAAATTTCAAAATCATGGTATAACTATAATGAGAAAAAACTTTAGCAAAAGGAGTTGATATAGCCATGAGAAAACTTTTGAGCTTTGCAGTCATCCTGAGCCTGCTGAGGTAAGGACGTCACATTTCCTTTTTTGGCTGAAAGGATAGTTGGCGTGATATAATGAAATTAGAGTTAACAGAAGCAGGGGTTAAAACCATGAGGAGGATTTTAACTTTCATAGTTGTATTAAGTTTAGCAATAACTATTTCAGCAGTACCGTTTAACTCTAATGCAGGTACGACCAGTAATTTACTGACACAGGCAGTAACGACAGCAATAAACAAAATAGACTACATCACAGCAGGTGAGTTTGTAACATCGCTCTTAATGGGTGCAAAAGTAAAGCCGGATAAGCCTCTGGACTACTGGGGAAAGGCAGTCAAAATGGGCTTGATACCGGCAGAGGTGAAAAAAGACAAGCCGCTGACACGTGCTCAGGCAAGCTACATTATATGGAAGTAAATCAACGCTGTCCCAGAACTTAAAGATAAAAACATACCAGTAAAAGTTGAGTATCTCTCACCAGTAGATTACACCCTCTGGCCGAAAGGTGAACCAGGTAAAAATTTCAGAGGTGCGTACGTACCCTGGTACAGAGACCCATATTCCTACGGTGATGAACCAATTTATACGAATGCTTACAGGGTAATAAGGACATACAACATTGTGGTGATTGACAAATACTACAAGGATGGTACAGTCAAAACAGTGCATGTATGGAACAGGCTCAGAGATTATGACCCTGCAAAGGACTGGGCAAAACTGTTGCAAAGATTCATGAAAGAACAACCAAACAAGGTTAAGTTTGATTTTCCACAGGAGAGAACAAAGGCTTTAGTGTGGGATATAATGCCAGTCATCTTTTTCAATCTTGACCCCAATAAGCAACTGCCTGCAGGTAAAAAACCATATACTCTGTACAGAGTAGTTCCTGGAGATGTTCTGTATCCTGAATATGGCAAGAAATATCCTGGTGCGTACTACTTCTATTATCCTTATCAGTGGGAAGGGAAAACAGAATATGCAATAGCAAGCTTTGCATTCTTACAATTTGGCAAATATAAGAGCAAAAATCCGGAAGATTGGAACTTGACGGCAGAACTTAACCCGATGTTCAACGAATCGTTGAACCGCTGGTTGATGAGCTTGCCAAGACAATATCCGCTTGACCATACAAGGTTCAAATACATCTGCGTAGACTTCAAATCAGTACCGAAACTTTACCAGGAACCAATGCTCAGACTTGCAGACCTTGGTATAATCACACCTGATGTGAATATCGATAAGAACATATTCAAAACCAAATTCGTTGATGGACAATTGTATTGTGAAGGTAAAGTAAAACCGCCAAAACTTCCAGTACCAGATATCAGATTCAATGCAGGTAGAATACTAACACAGAAAGAAGCAACCGAGATGATAGCAAGGGTATTTGATGAGTCCAGAAGAAAAGTAGTTGATGAGATGACATTTGATTACAGCAAGGAAAAGAATCCTAGAACGGTGGATGAGAAAGGAAGCGTGCTGTACGATGGTGGTACAGGAAATCCTGATGCGCGAACTGAACTTTTGATGTTCCAGCATACTGGTACATCAATAACACTCAGAATTGATGAATTGTGGCAATTGTTCTATGCCCAGTATTTAATGGAGAAATATCCAGACGCACCAATGCTCTTCACTAATGTATACTATTTAAATCCATACCGCTATATATCGAATGATAAGCTTAAAAAACTTGACCCCAAGATGCGTGAAGAGATAATAGGTAGAATGTGGTATAAATTACACGTTGGGTTTGTTTATACACGAGATGATCCAACTCCATGGTTTGGAGCAGTTGGACTAAATAGTTGTATAAGTGTTCAAATAGCGTTAGTAAATGGTGTAAGAGTATCACAAGAAGCAGAAGAAGAATATTTAATCAAAAAGAAAGATATGATCGGTTACTACAGTCAGAACAGTAGCAAGAGGTGATGGAGAGGTGGCTAAAAATAGAATATTATCAGGGAGCAGGAGACTGAAAAAGTCTCTTGCTCTCTTTTTATCTCTTGTTTTTATACTGGAGCTTATATTGCAGGTAGTACCTGTTCAGAAAGTTTTTGCAATAAACTATAGTGCTATTGGCAACAATTACTATGAAGGTGGATTTGATAGTTATACAGGATACGACAAAGTCGCCAAAAAAGAGGTTACTGTATATCGTTATGATATTGAGAGAGATATGGGATTTGCCCCTCTCATTCGGATTGAAAGAAATTACTATGATCTCAACGTAGAGTTAGCGGTAGACTACAGGAAGGCAGTTTATGGACTGCCAACAGACGTTATTGGGCCAAAAAATGACCCACAGGAATGGAAGCCATCATCGATTGGCTACTGGTTTATAGATTCATCGGGGAGAATAGTACCTGTAAAAGACATTAGCAATCCACCAGCAGGAACTAAACGTGTTGTTTTCAAATACATGGGCTACGACCCGGACGGTAAACCCGTAAGAGACCCATACTGGCCAGACGAAAGTATTGAAGACCTCAGCTGGAATGACCTGACTGCAAATACTATCCTGCTTATAAGTGATCCAAGAGTTAAATCAAGTTATCCACAGTTGCTCAATCAAAATACTCTTGCAGACTTGAAAGATTCAAGGACTCTGGACGCTATATTCACTGAAATTATCAACGGTACCATAATGCATTAAGATTGTACTGTTGCTGGTAAGTTGAGAAACTACAGTACAAGCCGAACAATTAATGGCAGATACTCATATGAACTCATTAGTAAACTTGGCGGTAAAGTAAATAAGTGGAACTACAAAAACTATGTTGTGTTACTGGGTTCTCCGAAAGAACTTTATGTCACTGCGTATTTCTTCTTTTTGAAAAACGGAAATGTGTACGCTGTAGGTTTCTCAGGAGCAATAGGAAAGTTTTTACCAATACAATACAAAGATGCTCCTGAACTGAGCGATGTTCAAACGACAGCAGCTACTGTAAAAGAAGTTAAAGGAATAGACCAGAATGGAAATGAAATGAATCTCCCAACAAAAGACGGTAAATACTGGGTAGATACCACTACAGTCAAACAAATAAAAGTTACATTTACTTTGTATGGCAAGTTTTATGATGCTCAAAAATCTTAGAAGAAAATAATGCATTAGACTGGTGGTATACACGAAAAGATGTAACCCAATGGATGACTGTTGCGAACTATTTAAAGTTATCGTATTCTCAAAATGGGCAAACTGTAACAAAAGATTTGACAGACGAATATTTCTATTTTGGGGGACTTTATACGGGTGATGATAGATATAAACAATCCTCAAAACAGAATGTTGACCTAGAAGATTTAAACACAGCTTACTGGTGGGATGATTGGTTAGACCTTAACAATAGAGACATATATCTTCCCACAACCGAGTTAAAGCCTGGTACTAACACATTATCCTTTGCTGGCAAGGTAAGGGTATTTTTCAATGCTGGTTACCATACAGATGCGGTTAATTCCAAGAGCGTGAGCATACAGTTTTTAGTAACCGGTCTGCCAAAACCAACAGTACAGGCGAAAGTTGAACCAGCAGATACTAAAATTGCTTATTATAACGGGCAGTACTATTTAGATGGCGAAGTACTCAACCCGGCAACTTTGGACGAGAAGGTAGGGGCAACAGCGAGCGTTGACACCAACCAACTCTTCCCAGGAGTAAAAATAAAACTGTGGGAGTTCAAAGTGTATAAAAAGCGATATGACCCTGTGCAGGAAAGTTATGTCCCGGTTGAGGTTAAGAACTTCACAATAGATACAGCTAACAATCCAAACATAACGCTTTCTGAGGACAAAGGTACATGCACTTTTGCTCCTGCATCTGACATGGCAGTGTTCACTGAAAACATCAAGAATGTACGAGTCGGTACAACATACACACCAGCATACTACGTAGTCGCAAGATACCAGACGAAGGTCAACTCAGTCACTATCATCTACAACCAGCCATACTTTATGGGTGATGACCACATCTCTGTCCTGAAATTGCTTTTGGTTTCAGGGCAAGTAGGGGATACCGAACTTCGGTGCAAATTCCTGCTTCTTGGGGCAGGGGCAATTGTTCGGTTTGACATAATTTAGTTAACATGATGCAAACAGGTAAAACTGGACAATTAGCACCGCTGCGCCTTTTTATGTATTTTTCAAAAGATTAAAAAGTAAGGCTCAAATACCTAAATAGTTACACACCCTTTTTTAGCTGCTCAATAGCTTTTTTAATGCCAGGAATCAAAGTTACAATCAAACAAACAATCAAATCAGGACCCAAATATGTTGCGTTATAGACTGCAGAATACCACACAGGGTTCATTCCTTTTGGTGCATAAGATGCAAAGAATACAAACCCTGATACAAAGTGGAAGAAAAATCTGCCAAGTCCGCCAACCACAATCCCAGCTGGCAAGCTTTTTTTGAAAAATCCTGCAAGGCCTGAAGCTCCAAATGCCAAGGGATAGTCCAAAAGAAGCTGTGCCCAGTGAACAACATAAGACTCTTGTATGAGCTGCAAGATCCCATAAGCGACTCCTGCAATAATTCCAGCAGCAGGTCCGAAGATGTAGCTATATACAAAAAGTGGAAGCATGCTTGCAGGTGTAATTGAACCACCCTGTGGCATTCTGTAGAGTTTTATAAACGAAAGTGTAAATGAAAGAGCAATACTAAGTCCACCATAAACAATTGCCTTTGTTGATAAATTCTGTCGTTTATAAGTAGCCATCAAAAATAAAGATAAGATAAACAAAACAGATACAATAGCAATTGTATACCATTTTAGCTTTGTGACATCTTTGAAGACGTTGAATAGATATTCAACCATTTTTAAGTTCATCTCCTTTAAGATTGTTTGAATTTCATTATCAATATAAATAATACCAGTCAATACTTATTTCTTCAATTATTAAAATAAAGCTAAATACTTAAAAAACTTACTTCATTCTGATATAATAAAGAAGGATTTTTTATAAAAAATAGCTTTTTAAAAAAGGAGTATGATGAAATGTCACAAATCCGAGCAATAGTTGGCACCCAATGGGGTGACGAAGGCAAGGGTAAGATAGTTGACTTTTTAGCAAAAGAAGCTGACGTTGTTGTCCGTGCCCAGGGAGGAAGTAACGCTGGGCATACAATTGAAGCATTTGGCAAGATTTTTAAACTTCACTTAATACCATCAGGGATACTTTATAAAGACAAGATAAACATCATAGGAAATGGAGTTGTAATTGATCCAGAATCACTCATTGAAGAGATAGAGAGCCTGCAAAAAGAGGGTATAACAACAGAGAACCTGCGAATTAGCGACAGAGCACATTTGGTTATGCCATATCATAAGATACTTGACGAAGAGCAGGAAAAGCAAAGAGGGGAAGAGTCACTTGGTACAACGAAAAGAGGAATAGGCCCTGCTTACACTGACAAAACAGAGAGGACAAACTTAAGAGTTTGTGACATGCTTGATGAAGAAGAGTTTGTCCAAAAGCTGAGGATTGTATATGAGAGAAAAAATCGAATACTTACACAGGTGTATCACAAAACCCCTATGAAGTTTGGTGAGCTTTTGGAACAGTTTATGAAGTATGGGGAGATTCTAAAACCATATATAACAGATACAATAAAGCTTTTGAACGATGCTATAAAAGAAGGGAAAAAAATCCTGTTAGAAGGTGCACAGGCAACAATGTTAGATCTCGACTATGGCACATATCCATATGTTACATCATCACACCCGACAGTTGGCGGATTTTGTATAGGGGCTGGAATTGCACCGAAACACATCCAAGAGGTTATAGGAGTTGTTAAATCATATACAACAAGAGTTGGCAAAGGACCATTTCCCACAGAGCTTTTAGACAGAGTAGGAGATACAATTCGCGAAAGAGGCAAGGAATACGGTACCACCACTGGAAGGCCAAGAAGGTGCGGCTGGCTTGACCTTGTGGTTGTAAGATATGCAGTTTTAATTAACGGAATTGACAAGATTGCACTCACAAAGCTTGACACTCTTTCAAATCTGCCAAAAGTGAAGGTGTGTGTGGGGTACAGGCACGCTGGCAAAATCCTTGATTTGTTCCCAGCATCATTGAAGGTTGCAATGGAATGCAAACCAATTTATGAAGAATTTGAAGGCTGGAGTGAAGAAGAGATAAAAAAGGCAAAAGAGTATGATCAGCTGCCAAAAAGCGCCAAAAAGTACATTGAGTTTATAGAAAAAGAGACAGGTGCAAAGGTATACTTAATTGGAACAGGACCTTCAAGAGAAGATATAATCATAAAAGAAAATTAAAAAGATTCTATAAAATAGAAAGCCGCCCATAAACTTGTATTAGAATGGGTGGCTTTTTGTGTTTTTGGATTAACTATTAATGACGTTCTTAACACTTTTAACAGCACCTCTTACTTGGATACTTCTAAGTGAGTTATTAGTACAGAACGCTTTGAACAAGGTGATGAGAGACAGAACCTCAATTGTAATTGCTCACAGGCTTTCTACTATTAAAGATGCAGATTTGATAATTGTCCTTGACAAAGGCCAAATAGTTGAGATGGGAACACATGACAGCTTAATTTCTAAAAAGGGTGTATACTACGAGCTTTGCACAAGCCAAATAAGGTTTGTTAAAGCAGGATGATAAGAAACAGACAAACAAATTTTTGCTATTTACAAGCTTGCTTTTATGCTTTATAATATAAAACCGCGGCTATCGTTGTGTGGGCCATTAGCTCAGTAGGCAGAGCACCAGCCTTTTAAGCTGGGTGTCCCGCGTTCGAGTCGCGGATGGCTCACCATTTAATTTGAAAAGTGGCAGGTGGCCCCGTGGTCAAGTGGTTAAGACACAGGCCTTTCACGCCTGTAACAGGGGTTCGAATCCCCTCGGGGTCACCATTTGTTTATAGGAGCTGAGTACCTTCCGCGCATGCGGGAGATGAAAAGCTCCAGGCATATTCTGCTTGCCTTGCATGAGGCAACTGGGATATGCTAAATATTTTGCAAATAGAAAAAGAAACACTTTACAAACCAAGAAGGCGGGGCCAGAATCCCTGCCTTTTTATTTTTCTTCTCTGGGAAGCTGCTTTTCTTTATTCTATGGTCAAAATCTCTAAGGCTAATGTTTTCTTTTCGTAAATACTCACATCTCATAAGGCATAGCCCTAAAATGGCAAAGCAAACGATTACATAATTTTTGAAAGGAAAAAGGAGCTTGCTTTACAGAAGGATTAGAAACACAGGAGTTTTAATCTCAGCCCTTATCTTTGGTGCTATGAGGTTTCTTTTTTTTTTGGTTTTCACCTTGCAAAGCTTGATGTGACATACGCCTCAATGAATGCAGCAACCACAACCAAAACTGCACCAAGTATGCTCAAGATGCAAAATCTTTTGAAGACAATCTTAAAATCTTCTTTTTTCTTTTCCAGAACAAGATTTTCAAGAAAAATGGCGGATGCAACAGATCCAATTAAAAATGCAAAAATCTCAATTACTCCATGGGGCAAAAGCAAAAGCAGAGTCTTTCCAAGTGAGGTGTGTTTTGCCGAAAGTGCAGCCACAGCCCCTACAATAATTCCATTTGACATCAAAATAAACAGCGAAACAAGGCCAAATGTGAGCGTTCCTGCAACAATCAAAATAAGATAGACTCTCATGTTGTTTTTGAGTATTGCCAAGAAAAGCTCAAATTTGTTATCAACATTTTTCAAAATCTGCTGGAACATCTTTTTAAGATACATATCAACATATTTGCTTATCATATCGCCAAAATATATTCCGGCCAATATACCCAAGATCAAAAAAAGAAGAAAAATACCAAGACAAATTAAAATAAGTCTTTTTTCTTTTCTTAAAGTTTCAACCAAAAAGCTAAAGCTCAATTTCAAAGCCTCCTCAAAAAGGTTTGTAGAGCTATTTAAAATCATAACAAATTGGTTCTTTTTTGTAAACCAATGCAAGCAGGAAAGATTTTCACAAATTTTTAATTAACATTTCCTCAGTTTAGTATATAATATTGTTGATAGTAAAAAAAAGGGGGAAGTTTGAAACATGAAGATAACATACCTTGCACATGCAAGCTTTTTGATAGAGACAAAAACAGGGGTAAAGATTTTAACAGACCCTTACGATAACTCTGTTGGCTACACAGTGTTTGAATTATCACCTGATATTGTTTTGACCTCTCATAAACACTTTGACCACGGCTATACTGGCGCATTAAAGGGTGATTTTACTCTTGTGGACAAGCCTGAGGAGTACAATGTCAAAGGAGTAAAGATAAGAGGTATAAAGACGTTTCATGACCAGGAAGCTGGGCAGAAAAGAGGGGAGAATATTGTATTTGTCATAGAGGATGAGTTTTCTGTAGCACATTTGGGTGATTTGGGTCATGAGCTTGAAAAAGAGCATCTTGAGAAGATTGGCAAGGTAGATATCCTTCTCATCCCTGTTGGTGGAGTGTATACAATTGATGCAAAAGCAGCTTACAACGTTGCAAAGGCTATAAATCCAAAGATTATAATTCCTATGCACTATAAAACAGAAAAGCTGAAATTTGATTTGGGCAAGCTGGAGGGATTTACAAAGCTTTTTGACAATGTAGAATATGCAAACTCTTTTGAGCTTGAGATAAAAGAACTTCCTGAGGCTCAAAAGGTCATTGTACTTTCGCACAAAGGTTAAAAATGCTTTGAAAATATAGCCTTGGTTGAAACTATACTTACAAAAAAGGAGAAAACACAATGGCGAAAAAGGAAAAGAAAAAGCAAACTTCTTCTTTTACCAGTGCTCAAGAAGCTCTACATCTTTATCCCATAAGATTTGTTTTGCTTTTTGTATTTTCAGCACTTGTACTTATGACACCTTACTACAGAGGGCTTTACTTTGACTATGAACTCACTGTTTTTCAAGCAATAGCCTCTGCAATTTTCATCTTATTTGCCGTTTATCTTTATGCCTCAAAAAAAGGTTTTGAGGTCAAATACAAGCTTGAGTATATCTTTTTACTGTTTATGGTAGCATATATTGTGCCATTTTTCTTTGCAGCAAACAGAAGATTGGCAATAGGTGAGTTTTTGAAATATGCATTCTACTTTGCTATATTTGCAATGGCAATAAGGCTTGCAACTGGCAGGTTCGAAAAGCTTACTATATTAAATGCTCTTTTTATCTCAACAATTGGTGTTGCATTTTTTGGATATCAGGCAGCGGTAGGATTGATACCTGAGACTGCCCGGCCTTTAGGAATGGCAATGAATGGCCTTTGGGTAGGGAATATGATAAACTCAACCTTGCAATACCACAACACAGCAGGAACTGTGCTTGCATTTGGGTTTATAATTGGTCTTTTGCTGGGGCTATATACTGAAAATAAGTTTTTAAGAGCATTTTACTTTGCTGCCTCTTCCTTTGTGCTGACAGCCTTTTTCTTTACATACTCAAGAGGGTCCTATGTAACTTTGCCAATTGCGCTTTTGGTATTCTTTTTGCTGCTTCCAAAGGAAAAGAGGATTTCATTTGTTTTTGACCTGGCAATAATAGGTGCAGTTGTTTTGGCATTTTTGAACAAGGTAGGGGCTCAACTAAATCCAAATGGCAAAGAGAAACTATGGCTGATTTTGCTTATGCAGCTTGCAGTTGTGTGGGCAGCTGCATATGCATTTAGCTTTGTTGAAAAGAGGTTGTATGTGCTCAAAAATGAGGTTTATATCATCTCGGCGGTTACAATTGCAGCACTTGGTATAGTAGGGTTTATAGTTGCTCTAAATATGCACCTTCTTCCAGCATCAATTGTGGAGAAGATAAAATCAATCAGCTTTACAGAAAGAAACTTTGTTGAAAGGCTTGTTTTTTACAAAGATGGACTCAAAATCTTTTTGAAAAGTCCAATTTTCGGCTATGGCGGTGGAACGTGGGTATCACTTTATTTCATGTATCAGTCGTACTTATACTTCACAACACAGTCTCACAACTACTTTTTGCAGGTGCTTCTTGACACAGGGCTTTTTGGATTTGCCATTTTGATGGTGTTTTTATATACGCTCTTTTCAACTGCTTTGCAGGCATGGCTTAAAAAAGATAAGGAGAAAAATATCCTGATTGCAGGTATTATTGCGGGGGCTGTACAGCTTTATCTTCATTCAATCTTGGATTTTGACTTTTCTCTGGCGTCTGTTCAGGTTCTACTTTTTGCAAGCTTAGGTGTATTGGTTGCAACAGCACAAGAAGTGCTTCAAAAGACCAAAGAGGATGGAAAGCTAATTGTGCAAAGAAGAACAAAGGTGCTTTCCCCGGCACTTTTAGTCTTTTACCTTTTTGTGATGATTATTTCAATAAACTTTAGAATAGGAAACTACAATGCAAACATTGGTCAGCAAGCTCTACAGATGAATAACTTAACAGCTGCATACTCATTTTTATCAAAGGCAGTAGAATATGATTCACTCAGTTCTTCAGCTTTAAGTGACTATGCTACAGTGCTTTACAAAATTGGTGACCAGAACAAGGATGCAAACTTGATTGCAAAGGCAAATGATTACTTCAAACAGGCAATTAAAAACGATAGATTTAACGCTAAGATAAGATTTAAATATGCTGTGTATTTACTCTCCCACGGTGCAATAGACGAAGGGCTAAAACAGATAGAAGAGGGGATAAAACTTCAGCCTCTTCAGCCAGCAAACTATGAGCTGAAGGCTGATGCGTATGCAAAGGTTGGAGATTATTACCTGGGTAAAGGTGATAAAGAAAAGGCGAAAAAATACTATGAGGTTGTGTTAAAGATTCCGCAGGAGATTGAGAGAGTAAAAAAAGAGAAAGAAAAAATGCCTGAAGTAGTAAAGCAAGATCCGAATTCTCATAAATTTGGTATAACAGACAGGACATTACAAATAGTAAATGAAGTCAAAAAGAAAATATAATTTTGAGGGATGTTAAGTGCGTATGTAAAAGGATAAATTTGTCATTTGGAGGAAACTAATTAATGTTATGTGTGGTTGATTGTCGGTGCATTAATTTAGAAAAAAATCACGGTATAAGTAGATATACTTATGAGATTATTAAAAATGCTCCGAAGAACATCAAGCAGAATCTAATACTTATTGCTGATATAAGAAACTTTGATGTATTGACTAAAGCATTTGAGGAAGTGATGGAAATTGTGAAAATTAAATCGTCTTTTTTATCTCCGTATGAAAACATAGAAATTCCAAATGTTTTAAAAGAAATTCGAAAGAGGACAAAAGAAGAGATAGCTTATTTTTCGCCTTCATTTTCATCACCGCCAATAATAGATAAAAGGATTAAAAAGTATATAACTATCCATGATTTAATGCACTTGGACTTTTACTCAAGTTTAAAGAACAAAGTATATTATTCAACATTGGTAAAGTATTATATTAACACAGCTGTTTACGTATTTACTGTTTCGAACTATTCTAAAGAGAAAATAATTAATTACTATGGCAATTCAGAAAAGATAAAGGTAATATATCCTGGAATTGATGTGAATACTTTTAGGAAACTGAAAGATGAAGAAATTGAACGTCTTAAAGATGTGTACTCTTATCTACCTGAGAAATTTTTCTTGTTTATAGGAAATAACAAAAAGCACAAGAATTTTTCATATGCTTATGAGCTTTACAAGTGTTTAAAGAGATTTTATCCAGGACATAAACTTATATCGAATGTTTGGGATAATGAAAGTGACAAAGACATTATTAGATTAGAAAAGCTTGATGACAATTTACTCTGTTTTTTGTATAACAGGTGCGAAGCATTTTTATATCCTTCCTTATATGAGGGCTTTGGGTTGCCACCTTTAGAAGCCTTAGCATGTGGAGCAAAAGTTATAGCTTCGAAATGTGCGTCTTTACCAGAGGTTTTGGGTGAACATGCAATTTACATTGATGTATTAAAATCTGCTGAGGAAAATGCTTTTGAGGTGGTTGAAAAGCTCACCAAACTAAAACCTGAGTTTGAAGTTATTAGTCAATATATTTCCAAATATAATTGGCGGGACTTGAGCAGAAAAATATTCGATTTTATATTTTCATAAATTATTGGAAATTATTCTTGTTTAATAAAAATACAGAGGGTGATAATGTTGCAACAATTAACAAAAGAATTATGGCACGAAGGAAAAATAAAAATCATATTTAGTACAGTAGGTACTATATTATATATGTGCTATATATTAACAGGTAATTTTTCAAGAATAATAAAATTACCCTTCTTCCCCCGCACAATATCTTTGATAGAAGTTAGTATATTGGCTTTTGTTGTTATATTTTTTGTCTATGAATTAACTCTTCTTAAGAAAAATAAAGATTTATTCAGAAAATTGAGCTTAAAAGACTTTGACTCAGTTGAAGTATTGTTAACTTTAATATTTCTTTCTATATTGGTTAATTACATAATTTATAAGTTCAATATTTTGCCACTTCTGTACTATTTAAGATTTTTTTCTTTGGTGTATTTTGCATTCATAATTTATTTGTTCTTTAATTTACAAAAAAGTATTAGCAAAATAGAATGGTTTTATACTCAGATTGGGTTACTACTCTGTATAATTGGATGGATTATTTACCTTATTGAGCCAGATACAGAAAGATTGAATAATTTTTTTCAACAACATGGGATTTATCTCAATCTTGATCCTCATAAATTTAGATTAATTGGTAATATTTTTGATCCCAATTTTTTTGGGAATATATTAGTTATGTTTATTAGCATCACAATAATAAGTTTTCTAAGGCAGAGTTTGCAAGACAAAAAAAGTTTAATCCAAAAAGTTGTTTTATTAGTTTTTTTTAACGTTACGTTATTAAAGACTATATCTCGAAGTTCAATTTTAGGTTTATTCTTGGTGGTGTTTTTTAATACTGCTTTGATAGGAAGTTGGAGTTTTGCTAAGAAGAAGATTGAGATTTTTAAAAAACTTATATTAGTAGATACCATTTTGCTGTTTACAACGTTATTGGATAGAGATTTTTACAAGGTTTTCGATCGAATAAAAAGTATTCCGGTAGATAATTCTGCTCATGCGCGAGTGCAAAGCTGGAGTAGTGCACTGGATTATATTGGGAAAACTCCGCTTAAACTATTGATAGGAGATGGGTATGGCTTTCTGAATATAAAATATGGCTTGCAATTTATTGGCTTTGACTCTTCTTTTTTAAATTTAATTTTATATTGTGGATTAGTAGGGACTATTTTTTTCTTGTTGTGGCTGTTTAAAGATATTTATAAGGTGTATCAAAGTATAAGATATGAGGAATTGGATATTAGATTACACTTTGCAAATTTTTGCTCTCTACTACTCACATACTTTATAATAAGCTGGTTTAATAATCTTTTGTTTTATCAGTTTTGGTTGGTGTTGTTTTTACCGTATTATTATTTTGTAATAGATTACGGGAGAAAGGGATAGAAATGAATATTGGTGTAGATGCAAGACCATTGGGGAAGATTAAAACAGGAATAGGATTTTACCTTTATAACTTGCTAAAAGTATTACCTGAAAAATGTAATGATATTAACTTTTTCCTTTTCTCTGATAAAGAAATATTTTTAGACTTTAATTACCCGAATGTAATTACTGTTATTGAGAGTGATTATAAACTTCTCAAAGGAACTCTGTGGTATATGCGAAGAACAGATTATTTGATAAAAAAGTATAATATCAATGTATTTTGGGGAACCCAAAATATTTTGCCGTTTATAAGGAACAAAAATGTAAAAAAAATCTTGACAGTACATGATTTAGTATGTTATAAATATCCACAGACCATGGAAAAGTTAAACTATTTTATCAATAAAGCATTTATACCTCATTCAATTAAAAGCGCTGATAAGATTGTTGCTGTTTCTAATTCAACAAAAGAAGATATACTAAGTTATTTTAATGTTGATCCAAAAAAGATATGTGTTATTTATAATCCAGTGATTGTTACTGATATGGGTAATATTAATGAGGAAGAATACTTATCAAAATATAATCTTGCTAAAAATAAATACATCTTGTATGTAGGTACTATAGAGCCTCGAAAAAATACAGAAATTTTGCTTAAAGTATGTAAAGAGATTTATAATAAAACAGGTATGCCAACTGTTTTAGCAGGAAAAATAGGTTGGAAAAGTAATGAGATTATTCAATGTATTAAAGAATATTCTAAGGTTGGATGCCTCAGATATTTAGAGTATGTAAGTGATATAGAAAAAAACCTACTTATGAGAAACTGTTTTATTTTCGTATTTCCTTCTTTTTATGAAGGATTTGGACTTCCAGTAGTTGAAGCACTTAAAAATGGAGCACTTGTACTTGTGTCTGATACATCTTCTTTAAAGGAACTAATAACCATAGATGAACTTAAGTTTGATCCATTAGATTGCAAGCAACTAAGTGATAAGATAATAAATTTTTATGTTGACAGCGAGGCTTATAAGAAATATAGAAAAAAATGCAATGAGTTATCTTCAAAATTTGAGAACAATCATGTAATAGAGAAATATGTTAAATTATTCTATAATTTAAAGGATGGTGCAAAATAGTGAAAGTATTATTTGTTACTCCACCTTTAGCTTTTCAAAATATAGGTGGAGGAGAAATTCAGATGTTGAAAACAAAAAAGTATCTTGAGAAGTTATTCAAGTTGGAAATAGCAATATTTGATGTTGTAAACACAAAACTTGCTGATTATGACATAATTCATTTTTTTGGCTCAGAATACATTCTTTTTCCTCTTGTGAATGCAGCTAAGAGTTTAAAAAAAAAGGTAGTAATATCGCCTATTTTCTTTGACAATAAGCATTATCTTTCCTATAAAATAGCGACTTTTATTGGTAAAAGGTTACCATTTAGAAGTGCTATATTGGATAGATTAGAACTTCTAAAGCTTGCTGATTGTTTATTGCCAAATTCCTTTTTAGAAGCTGATTATTTGAGAAAGACTTTTAATGTTCTTCCTGAAAAAATTCATGTAATACCAAATGGAATAGACGTTGAAGAAATAACTGGTTATTTAAATACCATAACGCCAGAAGATGAGGAGGATTTCAAGAAAGAATATAATATTAATACGCCTTACTTTCTTTATGTTGCAAGATTTGATAAAAGAAAAAATCAATTAAATCTTATAAAAGCATTTAATAAATTGATAGCTCGGGAAAACAATATAAAACTTATTTTGATAGGATCACCAAATCTTGATGAGATAGAATATTATGACCAATGCAAAAGAGAAGCTTTAAAAAGTAAGGGAAAGATAATTTTTCTACCTGCTTTAAAACATAGTGATAAGAAATTATGGATTGCTTATAAATGTGCTACTGCTCACATAATGCCAAGTTTATTTGAAACACCAGGTTTGGCTTCGTTAGAAGCTGCTTTTTGTGGCTGTAGACTGATTGTTACAACTGGTGGTGCTACACGAGAATATTTTAAAGATAATGCGCTATATGTAAATCCTAATGATATTGATGATATTAGTGAAAAAATGTTGGCAATTTTAAAAGATACAAAAAATAGGGAATTACACAGAAAGTCGGAAATGTTTAAACAAGAGATTTTGAAAATTTATAATTGGAAAAAGATTGCTGAAAGTACATACAAAATATATGAAATGATTGGAGGAGTTCAATGAAGGTTGCAATAGTGCATGAATGGCTGACTACTATGGGAGGCTCTGAAAAAGTTATATTGGAATTGAAGAAATTGTTTCCTGAAGCTCCCATATATACTCTTGTATATAACAGAAAAAAATTAGGAAGGTATTTTGATAAATATCAAATAATTACCTCGAACTTACAAAAAAATCCATTAGCTCAAATTAAGCATCGACTATTTTTCAAATACATGCCAAGAGCTTTTGAAAATTTCGATTTGAGTGATTTTGATTTAGTGATAAGCTCTTCATCAGCCTTTGCTAAAGGGGTTATAACATCACCCAATAGTGTACATATATGTTATTGTCACACTCCACCAAGGTATCTTTGGGATTTGACACATGAGTATTTGAAAGACTATAACCTCATAATCAGAAGATATTTAGAGCGGAACTTTCATTATCTTAGATTATGGGATACCATTGCAGCAAATAGGGTTGACTATTTTGTAGCAAATTCAAATTATGTGGCAAACAGAATAAAAAAGTTTTATAAAAGAGATTGCAAAGTAATTTACCCACCTGTGGATACAGAATATTTTACACCAGCAAAGGACAAAAATATAGAGGATTATTATCTAATTGTATCCAGGCTTGTCCCATACAAAAGGATTGATTTAGCAGTTGAAGCTTTTAATCAGCTATCTAAAAGATTAGTAATTGTAGGAGATGGACCAGAATACAAAAAACTAAAATCAATTGCTAAGTCTAATATTGAATTTTTGGGTTATCAGCCAGATGAAACTATAAAAGATTTATATCAAAGGTGTAGAGCTTTAATTTTCCCAGGCGTAGAAGACTTCGGGATAGTTCCAGTTGAAGTGCAAGCGTGCGGCAGACCAGTGATTGCTCTTAAGAAAGGAGGAGCTGTTGAAACGGTCGAGGAAGGTAAAACGGGGGTTTTTTTCGAAAAGCAGGATGTTGAGAGTTTGAAAGAAGCAGTTTATAAATTCGAAAAAGATATTGAGAGATTCGACAAGGACTATATTAGATCTCATGCTGAAAAGTTTAGTGCCGAAAGATTTAGAATGGAATTCAAGGATTTTATACTCAAAGTTACTGAGTATGAGAGAGGGGAAGGGATGGGAGGAAAGGTATGATAAAAAACATAACATGTGTAATATTGACAAAAAACAGTGCGAGAAATATTGAGAATATAAGAAATGTCTATCATCTATTTGAAAAAATCGTTATAGTAGATGATTACAGTGAGGATGATACGGTCAAAAAGATAGAAGAGATAGATACAGAGAAACGGGTAAAGATATGTAGAAGAAAATTAGATAATTTTTCATCCCAGCGAAATTATGTATCAAGTTTAGCTGAAACAGATTGGGTATTCCACTTAGATAGTGATGAAAGAATAGATGATATGTTAATTCGTGAATTACATATGATTGATGGAAATATCAATAATACTTATTTTATTGCGTTTAAGATTAAAAGAAAAAATTACTTTATTGATATGCATATTGGAACTGAGGATAAAATCAGATTGTTTAATAAGAAAAAGTTGTACTTTAGAGGTGAAGTTCATGAAGATTTAGATATTAAAAGTGAGGATAAAATTGGTATATTAAAAGGTGCTATCTTACATAAATCATATCAATCGATTCAAGATTATTTTAGAAAATTGGTTCTATATATGAAATTAGAAGAAGAAAGATTAAAGCAAAGTGAAAAAGGCTGGTTTTACATTTTAGGACGTCTTGTTAAGAGAACGTTTGAACATTTTAAGACATTGATTAAAAATGTTATAGCTAATAAGAGTTTTTTAAAACCATTATTGTGGTTTTGTTTATGTGAGGCATATGATCTCTTGTATTTTTCAATTTTTTTATATGTAAAGTATTTCAAAATATCGAATTAATACAGGGATAAATAGTGTAAAAAATACATGGATAAAAAGGATGGTAGAGATGCATAACTTGGGACGACTTTATATAAAGATAGCAAAGATTATTGATATTCCAGCAATTTTATTATCATTTATTTTATCGTGGTTTATAAAGTTTAATAGTGGCTTGTTTAATAAGCCAGCCTCATTAGATATACAGACATATTTATTAATTGTTGCTTTACATGTACCTTTGTATTTATTTTTTCTTACAGTATCTGAGAAAGAAAGCATGAGGGGTAATTTCGAATTACTTTCTGATTTTGTAAGAATTTTACGATCAAATATATTTGCTCTGCTGATTATAGTGATGATTTTCTATACTCTAAAACTTATAGATTTTTCAAGAATTTTTCTTTTTATCTTTGTTATTTTAAACTTTCTTATGTCAATACTTCAAAGACTTATTTTAAGAAGAATATTATTCTCTCCAAATTCAAAGATAATTTCTAAAGAAAAAGTTCTTTTTGTTGGACAAAATGAGATTTCAGAAAAATTGAGCAGTATCTTTGAGAAAAATAACTATCAAATCATTGGTTTTGTTGTAAATGAAAGCGATCCTATGAATGAGAGAGTTGTGGGGAAAATTAAGGACATAGAAAGCATTGTAAGTAACAACCATGTTGATGAAATAATCATAGTTCTTCCTCTTAATCAGGAAAAAGAAATAAATTACATCGTCGACGTTTGCGAAAAGTATGGTATAAGAACATATTTAGTACCAGATTACTTTAAATTTATACCATCAAAAGCAGAAATAGAGAAGATCGATAAAATCCCTTTGATAAACATACGCTATTCTCCGCTTGACGAGTGGACAAACAGGTTTATAAAAAGGAGCTTTGATATTGTTGTCTCTCTACTTGGATTAATCTTGTGCCTTCCTTTATTCATAATCATAGCAGTTTTGATAAAACTAACATCAGAAGGTCCAGTATTCTTTACCCAAGAAAGAGTAGGCTATAACAGGCGCATTTTTAAGATGCACAAGTTCCGCACAATGTATATGCAAGATCCTGAGGAAGAAAAGGTGAGATGGACAACTAAAGATGATCCAAGAAGAACTCCAATTGGCAAGATTTTAAGAAGACTTTCTTTGGACGAACTTCCACAGCTATGGGATGTTCTTGTTGGCAACATGAGTTTAGTTGGGCCAAGGCCAGAAAGGCCGTATTTCGTGGAGAAGTTTAAAGAAGAAATTCCAAAATATATGATAAAGCACCGTGTACGTCCGGGAATTACTGGCTGGGCTCAGATTCATGGGCTCCGAGGGGATACTTCGATTGAAGAGAGAATAAAATACGATATCTGGTATATAGAAAATTGGTCTTTCTGGCTTGATATTAAAATTATTCTAGCAACCATTTTTGGTGGCAAGTTTATGGAGAATGCTTATTAGAAAATCAGGGGACGATGAAAAGTGAGAAGGCACATACCTATTACGAATAATGGTTTGACATATGACAATAATTTTGTTGAATTACTTTATGCAGAGGCTAATGAGCACTTGAGAGAAAACGACAAAAAAAGAGACCAAATTTTGATTGTAATTGCAACTTTGAGTGGAGCTATATTTGGCTTTTATGAAAAACTAAAAGGGCTCCCATTGGGATATAAGATAACTATGATGTTATTAGTTTTAATGTTATCTATTTTTGAACCTTTTATTTTAATTACATACAGAAAATGGCATATAATTTACCATTTAGGCGCCAAAGTTTTACAGCAGATTATGTATATTGGTGTGGAAAGGGTTTCTGTACAGCTTATAAAAAGGCTATTAGAAGATAATATAAAAAAGCCTACTCTAACACGATTTATAACTACTACTGAAACCATGATTTATAATCTATCCCTTTTTATGAATATTTCCAACGTGTATATATTATTTTATTCATTTGGCAAAGTGCATCTTGGCTTCATGATAAGCATGTTTATGGGATACTTAATTTTATACAACTATATTCATTTTAGTAATATAAAAGAACTTTTAAGCAAAATTTTGACTGAAAAAGGCTACCAGGAGATATGGCTTTTAGATTTTATAAAAGACCTCTCAGCAGATATTTATGAGAATAAATATTTAAAGATAATTGTTGATGACAAAAATGTAGTAAAAGTAATTAACAAAAATAATGGATGTGTTGTTGTGCCAATTACTTCTGCAAATAAGATTATATTGATTGAAATATTTCGTGATACAGTAAATAGAAATGTTTTAGAATTACCGCGTGGCTTTGCAGAGGAGTCGGAAAGCACAGAAAAAGCAGCCCTAAGAGAACTAGAAGAAGAAATTGGAGGTCAATGCAGCAGAATAATTAAAATAGGAAGCTTCTATCCTGATACTGGATTATATAAAGCTGAAATAGACGTATTTTTAGCTTTGGATACTAAATACGCCATTAGAAAACATTTCCTTGCAGAAAATATAAGAGATATTAAAGAATTTGATATAACAGAAATTTACTCGAAACTGTTAAATGGAGAAATATTTGATAGTTACACTGTTACAGCATTAGTTTTTGCTCTTAGGCATATTCTAAATGAAGTGTAAAAAATTCCAAAATATATAATAAAGCATCTTGTTTGTCCTGGAATTACTGGATGGGCTCAGATTTATGGGCTCAGAGGAGATACTTTAATTGAGGAGAGAATAAAATATGATATCTGGTACATGGAGAATTGGTCTTTCTGGCTTGATATAAAAATAATTCTAGCAACAATCTTCGGTGGTAAATTTATGGAAAATGCCTACTAATTTGAAGTATATTATTACTTGAATATCTGATTTTTCATTTGATAAAATAGTCTAAAGTGAATTTTATGGAGGTAAAGCTATGTCAGAGAAGGAAATATTAGAGAAGATAGCATTGGGTATAGAGGAGATAAAGAGTGATGTTAAAGATGTAAAAGAAAGGCTCAGTAAAGTTGAGGAAAGACTTGATAGAGTTGAAGGAAGATTAGACAAATTAGAGAAAGAAGTGGCTACACTTAAGAATGAATTTGGCAATATGAAGACAGAGATGCAGAATATGCAAGTAGAGATGCAAAATATGCAAACAGAGATGCGAAATATGAAGGCAGAAATGCAAAATATGCAAACAGAAATTCAAAGCTTAAGACAAGCTGTATTAGAAAATACAGGATGTATAGATACGCTATTTAATGCATTTGGAGGAGTTATACAATTTAAAACAGATATAGAAAATTTTAAAGCTGATATAAATTAATTTAAAGATGAAGCTTCAGCTAAAATAGAAAATTTTGTTGAAGTTACTAACAAAATAAAAGAAGAGTATGGCAGACATGATATAGATCTTAGGATTCTGAAAGAAAAAATAGGGATTTTGATATAAACTACATAAATAAGTTGTTTTTGTATATTACAAGAAAAAGGGGCAGTTCAGGTTTAAAGCCCCTTTTAATTATTCTTTTAATAAATTTTTATAATACTCTTCAAAATACCCATAGGTCTCATCATCAAATAGGCAAAACACAACCTTTTCAATGCTTGTCTGAAAACTTTCTAAAAATTCAATTGCAGTGTCAATCAAAACCTTTGCGCACCTATCTTTGGGAAATCCAAAGATACCGCTTGATACAGCAGGAAAGGCAATGCTTTTTAAATTATAAAGGTGTGCAAGATACAAGCTATTAAAGATCGCTTTATGAAGCTTTTCATCCTCATTGCCTTCACCATAGATTGGACCAACAGTATGGATTACAAACTTGCAAGGCAGCCTATATGCATTTGTAATAACAGCATGGCCTGTTGGAACCATTCCAATCTTTTTTATAATCTCATCAGACTCTTTTTGAATTTCATTGCCCCCCGCTTTGACAATTGCAAGTGCAACCCCGCCACCATGCTTAAGGTGACTATTTGCCGCATTTACAATTGCATCAACATTTTCCTTTGTGATATCTCCTTTTTTTATAATAACTTTTTCAAACGCCGTTTTCGAAGAATTGGTCATTTAAAATACATCCCCCTTTTTAATTTCCTTATTTCATTTTAATTTAATTGTTTACAGGAGAGCAAGTGGATTATAATTTATCATACATAAACAATCTAAGCAAAAAAGCAAAAAAATAAAAAGAAAATTTGAGAAAACAGCAAATTTTCTTTGAAAAAATCGTGATTTTGAAAAAAAAAGATTGCGATTTTGAAAAAAAGGAAATTGACATACTTAAAAAGGGAATAGTAAAATTTTACATGTAACTGAGCTGCCAGAAAAGGATTAATTTAAATGTAAAGCTAATAAGAAAAGCAAAGGTATGCAAATGACCAGTAGAGAAAAAAACAGAAGGAAGAGTGACAACAACCCTCTGATACAAACCTTTGGCGCCAATGGGGTAGAGGGGTTGCAATAAAAAACAAAATGTAAAGATGGGAGTGTAATTATGCTTAAAAAGGCTTTGGGCATTTTGCTGATTGTTGCTTGTGTACTTAGTTTTAGTGTAGTATTTGCAGATGAGGTGCAGTTAAGTGGCGGCTCTTCAACATCACCAGTGATTTCACCAATAAAACAGGCAGCTATGGGGGAACTGTAGGAAGCAGTGTTTATGATATTACGCAGTATAACTATTTTTGGGAAGGTATAAAGCTTGTTGTTACAAAAAGGTCACGTTATATAGGTCGTTATGTTTTAGTTTATCAATATGACAATACAAGATCAAAACTACCTGTAGAACTCACAACACAGCAGACAAAGCAAATCACATTTACTGTAAGAAATGAGTATAGTGGTTCAGTGTCTGGAGATATTATTAAAAGCTCAACTTGGTGTAGATGTCTCAGCCTCAAAGACAGAGTCGTTTAGCCAAAAGGTTACTATTCCGGCTGGCAAATGGTGGAGAGTATATGCAGCTGGTGCAGGTGAAAAGATAGATTTTGATATATATAGGCCGTATTTCTTAAAACCAGGACGATATAAAGATGGGAGCGGATATGTTATAAATTATACAGGCATTTCATGGAAAGCGGAGTCTAACTAATGATAAGTTATTGGAAGAATGATGCTGATTTTATCAAGAAAGACTTATTTTAACGCAGGAGTATTTTTTGTGCTCCTGGGTGTTTAGTTTTTTAAAGAGGTCAAAGGAGGCAGAGTTAATGAAATCTTATTTTCAAAATAGAATCACAGCAGCAATATTTTTGGGAATATTTTTATTCAATGTTATTATATGCCAGGCAACTGGAGTTTTAAAAAACAGATTAATCTTGTATGATTTTGATAAAGAAAAATATATTTTACAAAAACAATAGGATATGAGCAGGGGAATATTGTCTTTGGGGTAAAAGGGATAGAAGCAGTAGCTGGACCACAAAAAAAAGCTACAGAAGGAAAAGCTACTAAGATGTATCCTTCTGTTCCTTTGATGATTATTGCCTCTCCAAAACTATTGAAAAGTTTTAAGATATTAAGGTTAATAGGTGATAACAGTATAAGTTTTAACGCAAGAAAATATTACATCAGAAAAGATATACCATATACAACAAGTGGCATTCACAGTTATGAAATTGATATTGAAATTGATACTTTAAGAGCAAAGGCAGGAAAATATAGGCTAAAAGAAATTGAATATTCTTTTAAAGGTCAAAAATATCGCTGCAGGGCATTAAATGTGGTAATTGAAATACTAAATCAAACACCAAGATATGATTTGATGTGGAGTGGAGGGTTTTCAAAACGTGATGAAGTTTTAGATGAAGATTCTTTTGTTTTTAAATATAGAGGGAGAATAATTGAAGACGAATTTACTAACATATCTAACAAAAAATTAATAGTATATGATGTGGAATATCCATCAGAGATATATGATCAAACAAAGGTACTTGTAGGAGTACCTAAGGGCGGAGTGGTGTTAAAACCAAAAGAGAGTTTTAAGGTTAAATTTTACCATTCAAGAAAATATGATGAAAATTATTATACTTTAATATACACTCCAAGAGTGATTTACAAAATAGAAGGAGAAAATATCTTAAGGGTAGCGTTTCCTGTTTCACATTCGGGCGAAAGTGCACTGATAAATTTAATTGATGACCCAAGAAAATTAAAAAAGGTAATAGCAAACCCGTAAGCAGCTACTATTTACTAAAAAACAATACATTATATTTAATTTTTACGATTAAGGAGATGATAAGCAATGATAGAAAAATAGCAAACAGGAGATTAAAAAATCTAATACATATAGCGGTAACAGTGGTTTATTTTATAATTGTCTTAATTCAAATTGACTTTTACCAACGTTTTATTGAATCTAAAATACATAAAATATTTAATGTTTTTGATACCACAAATCCAGGTAAGTTTTTAACTAACAATATTTCATCGTTAGTGAGTTATTTAGCACAAGCAGTGTTTTTTTTATTGTCTATTATTGTTTTTGTGATTATTACAAAAGGTTTTATTGAGTTGAAGAATGCAGGCAAAGATTTTGTAGATGCATTAAATAACAAATTTTTTGTTTTGGCATTTTTAGAGGGAATAATTTTAAGCATAATTTTAACTTATATAGCAATTTTAATTCCATTTAAAGGCAGTTTTATAATGATAAAAGCATACGAATATCAAACAGCCCTCTTATGGACGAAAGCATCCAACTATTATATACCTTATTTAATGTTAAACTATTTGATTGTGGCTTTGATGGAAGAAATTATTTATAGAGGCATAATATATATGGGAATAGCAAGAGCTATCAACAGGCCGGTAGCGACTGTATTTACTTCAATAATTTTTGCTGCCTCTCATTATTATGATTCAAATGGGTTTGGTATTATATTTATCAGAAATTTAGTGATTTCGTTATTATTGATATATATTTTGGTAAAAACACGTTCTCTGTGGTATTCAATAGGGATACATTTCGGACTTAATACTTTTGTTTTCCATATTCTTTATCCAGAGTCAAGCTGGAAAATGGCATTGGTAGTAATAATTACATTTATAGTTTATATGATTTTAGATTGTTTGATTAGAACGCGTTTTGCTGAAAAAGGCAAAAAGATAGTTTATCATGAGATGAATACATAAATGTTGAAAAGGCAGAAAAGTTAGCAAGTAGCATAAGAAACATTTGAAAAGGGAGCATCAAAGAATATTAAAAATAGTGTTATTGGACTAATTTAGGTGCAATTAAATGTTATCTGCAATATTGACACAAAAATGATAAACATTATAATATTTTCTAAAGATGTCTACAGCAAACAAAGTTCAATACAAATCTTACCTGAGGGGGAGGAGAAGGTTGAATTCAAAGAAAATTTTCAAAATTCTTTCCTGGGTAGTAATCCTCTCTTTTGTATTAAGTCTTATAAACCCAGCTGTTTTTGCAAAAGATTTTAAAGACATATCAAATCATTGGGCAAAAGAGATAATTGACAAATGGGCAAATACATACAATGTGGCAAATGGGTATTCTGATGGTAGTTTCAAACCATCAAATGCTATTACAAGGGCTGAATTTGCTCAGCTTGTGAGCAGAGTAATTGGTGAGGCTTTAGTTAGGCCTGAAATTAACTTTAAGGATGTAAAAGAAAAAGATTGGTTTTACTCTGCTGTCAAAAATCTTGCTGATTATATAAGTGGGTATCCAGATGGTACATTTAGACCAAAAAACAATATAACAAGAGAAGAAGCAGCATGCCTTTTGGCAAGAGTGTTTGCTATTGACAAATCACAGAGCAATGTTCTTTCGAAGTTTTCTGATTATAATCAAGTGTCCTCATGGCAAAAGAGTATTTAGCAGCTATGGTTGAAAATGGATATATGCAAGGTTATGGAGATAATGCATTAAAACCTAAAAATTACATTACAAGAGCTGAGGCACTGACTATTTTAGATAACATTGTTGGGCTTTTGTTATCAAAAAAGGGTATGTATGTAGGAAGAGAAGTCAAAGGGAGTTTCATTATTAGTAGCCCGGGTGTTAGGGTATCAGGATTTAGTGTGAGTAAAAACTGCTTGATAGCAGAGGGAACAAAAGATGGAGATGTTACAATTACTAATACGCAGGTAAACGGTAATATCATTGTTCGTGGCGGAGGAGAACACAGTGTTGTTTTGAAAGATGTTAGAGCTTCTGCAGTTATAGTTGTGAACAAACAAGCAGATACAAGAGTAGATATCAGTGGCAATTCAAAGATAGACAAGATTGTAGTTGAGAAGCCAGCTAATATTTTAATTGAGAAGACTGTAGAAGTGAACACAGTAGATATCAAAGCTGACAAAACAATTTTGAAGGCAGAAGGCAAAATAGAGAGGATAGCAGTAAATGCAAAAGATGTAAAAGTAAATGATAAGGAAGTCCAGCAGGGCGCTATACTAACAATTACCAGTACCAATGAAAACGAGAAAAAGACTCAATCTACAAATACCAATACTTCGCAGGAGTCAACACAAAGTGGCACTACATCTCAAACATCTAATAATACTTCAGGTGTGCAAACAAATACTGGAACATCAACTGGAAATATATCTTCAGGCACTTCAACTGGTGGCTATACAGGTGGAGGAAGTGTATCTGGGGGCGGTTCTTCGGGTTCTGGAACAAGTGTTCAATATGGACCTGTAAGTGAAGTGTTGGTTGACAAGGAAACCATCCCTGTTGGTCAGAACGTCCAAGTAACAGTTACAGTGAAGGATGCAGCGGGGAATTTGTTGCCAAACAAGGTTGTAAGGATTGAAGGGCGGTCTGCTTATACAAATTCCTTAGGTAGCGCAACATTTACTTTATCAGTTCATGATAGCAAAGAAATAGTTATAAATGTAGATGGCAAAGACTATTATGGTCTTTTGTACGCAATTAAACCAACTGAGGGAGTTTTGACCTTTAAGTTAAAGTCGGCAAATGGTAACTTTTTAAGTGGATTTAATGTGAAACTAGTAAATCAAGCTAAGCAATTTTCTGAGTTAAAGTCTGCCACAGCTGAACAAGTGTCATTCATTGTACCTGCAGTTGATGGATACAAAGCTTTAATATGGTCATATGATAGTCGAAATGGGCTTATATATACCATCTTAGATAATCTGTCAGTTGGAAATGGTATTGTAAGAGTTGTTGCAGATACAACATTACCAAATTATGTACAAGTTACACTGGATTTTAGCATAAATAACCAACCCCTCAATAACTATGAGTTTGCAATTCTCAATAGCTCAAAATCTGATACTTTTTCAATTGATGATGTAAAGCTAAATATTTCTTCAAATCAGCTTAAAATTACAGCAGATGCGGGCAGTTATTCAATCAAGGTAGCAAAAGATACTCAAGATGGTAAGCTATATTTTATGAGAAATTTGAATCTCCAACAGTCAGGGCAAACTTTTTCATTTAACTTTAGCTCTCTTAAGAGAGTTATATTCAATTTTGTTGGTATTGGTAATTTGCAAAAGAGTATATCTGTAAAATTAAACGGTAGCTGGTTTGAACTCTCAGGGGAGAATGATGTATATCTGCAAAGAGGAGTTTATAACCTTGAGGAAGTTTTTATAAAAACATACGATGAGAACAGTAAAGAGGTTGATTATTCATATAAAGTGCCAGCAGGCAATAATCCAATTGTAGTTGACGCGACAGGAAGCGATGAAGAATGCTCTGTGGATGTAGACCTTTCAATAGATGATGTCTCAAGCAGTGTATATGCTACTAATATAGATGGGAATGAATTTTCTTCTATAAAGGCAGGTTCTCTTGTAGATTTTGTAGTGATTTTAAAGACGAAAAGTGGGCTGAACTTAGCTTTGTTAAAGCCATCTGAAAAGATGTCAGATACAGCACCATTGTTTAAAGCAAGTGATATGGTAGCAAATGTATCAAGCGGAAATGTAAAGAATAATATTGAACTTCTTTGTACAACAATAGAAGATGATAATATTTCGCATGTACTCGGATATTTGCCAAGGAATCTTCAAGATGGTACCGTTAGCGTAGTATTTACGGCAAAAATAGGTTTGCTTTATGGAAGCTCTATTACAAGCAACATTATGCTTTCTATAGACAATCAAAATGGTGACAGTAGAGGTTATGTATATCCACAAAATACAACTACAAATGCTGTATACTTTGTATGTGATAAAATTGACAGTGAAGCAAGCGACTTTTTAGCACTCAGTCTTCCTGCAAGTGAAACTTGTGACATCAATCTTCTTGCCGACAAAATATATTTTGAACTCATGACAGAGAGGCCGCTTGCTTTTGAATACGGATTTGATAGAATGTTTGGACTGAGCTTTAATCTCACCAGTGAAAACCTCTACATGATATGGCCTGTTTACCTTTTCAGCAAAGATGAAGGTCTTACAAGAAGACAAGCAGTTGAACAAAAGGCATTGCAAATAGTATCTACAGTTGTAGACCAAACTTACAATGACTATGACAAAGTTTTAGGTTTGCATGACTGGCTTGTTTTGCAAACCCAGTACGATTTGGAAGGGTATCTTAACAACAACATACCTTATGAGTCTCATACAGCCTATGGTGCACTAATTAATGGTATTGCGGTTTGCAACGGTTATGCAACAGCTATGCTTGCGCTTTTAGAGGATGCAGGTATAGACTCAAAAGAGATCTATGGTATGGCAGGTGTAGGTAATTCAAAAGAAGCCCACGCATGGAATATGGTAAACTTAGAGGGTAATTGGTACCATTTAGATGCAACATGGGATGACCCAGACTGGGGTAATTATGTTGAACATGTCTTTTTCAATGTTCCAGATAGTAAAATTGAGTCAACACACGATTGGGAAAGAAGTCTTTATCCCGCTGCTACAGCTACAGATTACAGCTATGGTAACTATTACAATGTTGAAGTCATTCCACAGAATGTTTATTATAATGAGGACAATATTGTAACAATAATTGTCAAAAACTATAAAAGAGAACTACAAGCTAATAAACTTATTACCGTAACAAAATTAAACCAGGCTGGAGCTGAAGACATTGCATTTGCTGGCTATACCTCTGCTGATGGTACAGTAACATTCAATGTAAAGCCTACTGATATGACATCTTACCATATCTATATAACCTCTTTTATGGAAGACAAAGGATACATTAATGTTGTTGAAAAACTAAAGCCAGTGACATTGAGTTTAAATATTAACAATCAACCAATTAATGAATTTTATATCTCAGATGGTTTGAACTTCTTGAAAGTCACAGGTGGTCAGCGGCAGGTTGAACTTAGCAGGTGGCGCGAGAATAATCTAATTTTCTATGGTTTAGGTTTTGTAATAAAGAAAAGTTTAACATTTGACAGCTATGATCCGACGCACCTTACAGTTTGTAACGATGTATACGATTCTTACGTACTTTTAAGTGTATATAACGGTGCTTATGCAGTTGTCAGTGCGGAGGTTTATGTGATTGACAAAGATACTTTTAAGGAGCTTTTTGTAGGCAGCACAGACTCAGAAGGAAAGATTCCACTTGTTCTTACAAACGGAAAATACATTGTAAAAGTTGCTAATTATAATTCAGAAACAAATTCTCAAGATTTTTACTATTCGATTTTACAGGTAACACAAAATAGTGTAACTTCAATTGATTTATCTCAGTTTAATCAGATTCAATATATACCGGGATTTACCGAAGGCGGCGTTGAAATGGGAGACAAGCTGTTACTTGGTTTCGACTTTGACTATGATGGAAAATTTGTTGTGTCATCGATCGGGCACTCAAGAAAGGCTTATTTTGCACCGGGTGATTATGGTTGGGTATAGATTTTAGCCCATAACCCATATGACATAGAAGATGATGTTGCAGCATCATTAGTGTACAAACCTTTACAAAGACTGATTATTCCAGAAAGTGCATCTCAGCAATATACTGTTGATTTGAGAGTTGACAGAAGCAAAATAGTCTTGAACTGTGAACGCCGACCAGAAGGAAGCTGGGATTTTATTCCAACAACGCTTGATATGGTATATGAAAAGGATGACCTTATAATTGATATTTATATTGCAACCAATAGTCAGAACTACGTTGTGGGCGGGGATACTGTACCTCAGCAGTTTATCGAAGATGACGGAGATGTACGTATTATGTGGGTAGGTATTGCTGGCATTTATCCAATCAGAACGTATACTATTTCAAATAATACGCCATATGAGCTGTTTACAGAACACCATGGTCTTGTTGACGATACTAATAGCTGGCGTATAATTGTACTTGATGTAGTAGGCGATCTGAATTCAGTATTAAGAATAGTACTGCCATTATCACCGTATGACATTGATGTTATTATCGACAAGGAAATTACAATTTACCCGCTTTCTGTGGGTTCAGGTGGTTCGCGAAAAGAGTCATATATTCAAAAGGCTAAGATTTACAATCAAATAATCAACACGCAGCTTATCAAAAAAGAGAATAAAAAATAACTGAAAAATGGCTATCCTCGGAGCAAGCTAAAGAGGATAGCCTTATTTTTGTATTTCAAACAAAATAACCCCATTGATAACCTGATGTAAATAAATTAAAATATTAAAGTTAACGTGTATGGTAGAAAAAATAAATTAACATAGATTGCCGGAGGTCATCTTAGAAATGGAAAAGCAAGTAAAATACATCTTTGTCACAGGCGGGGTAGTGTCCGGGCTTGGCAAAGGGATCACAGCAGCATCAATAGGAAGACTTTTAAAAGCGCGCGGCTTGAAAGTTACAATGCAGAAGTTTGACCCGTATATAAATGTTGACCCTGGAACTATGAGCCCATATCAGCACGGTGAGGTCTTTGTCACAGACGATGGGGCTGAGACCGACTTAGATCTTGGTCACTATGAAAGGTTCATTGATGAAAACCTTACAAAAAACAGCAATGTCACCACAGGGAAAATTTACTGGTCTGTAATTCAAAGAGAGAGGCGTGGCGATTTTCTTGGTGGCACGGTTCAGGTAATACCCCACATTACAAATGAAATCAAAGAGAGAATCTACAGGCTTGGCAAAAGCAACTCAACAGATGTTGTGATAACAGAGATTGGCGGCACAGTGGGTGACATCGAAAGCCTTCCATTTTTGGAAGCTATAAGACAGGTTGCAACAGACATTGGCAAGGAAAATGTATTGTATGTGCATGTGACTCTTGTTCCATATCTTTCAAAGTCAGGAGAGCTCAAAACAAAACCTACACAGCACTCTGTAAAAGAGCTGCGATCGATTGGTATTCAGCCTGACATAATTGTCTGCAGAACAGAAAAGCCTCTTTCGCCTGAGCTCAAAGCAAAAATTGCCCTATTTTGTAATCTCAGACCTGAATTTGTAATCCAGAATATTGATGCTGAAAGCCTGTATGAAGTCCCTCTCATGCTTGAAAAAGAGGGGCTTGGTGAAATAATCTGCCAAAAACTGGGTTTTGCGTGTACAAAGCCTGATCTTTCTGACTGGATTGAGATAGTAGAAAAAGAAAAGAACCTCAGAAAAAATGTGAAGATTGCACTTGTTGGAAAGTACGTTGAACTCCATGATGCTTACCTTTCAGTTGCAGAGGCGCTAAAGCATGCAGGAATTGCAAATGATAGTCACGTTGAGATTTTATGGATTAACGCAGAACATGTTACTTATGAAAATGCGCCAGAGATTTTAAAAGAGGCAGATGGGATTTTGGTGCCGGGCGGATTTGGCGACAGAGGAATTGAAGGCAAGATTGCAGCTATAAGATATGCAAGAGAAAATAAAATTCCGTTTTTTGGAATATGCTTGGGAATGCAGTGTGCTGTGATTGAGTTTGCACGAAATGTGCTTGGGCTTGAAAAAGCAAACTCTACAGAGTTTGATGAAGCAACACCATACCCTGTGATTGACATCATGCCAGAACAAAAAGACATATTTACAAAAGGCGGTACTATGAGGCTTGGACTTTACCCGTGCAAGCTTGAGGAAGGCACTCTTGCCCACCGAATTTACAATGATGAGCTTGTATATGAAAGACACAGACACAGATATGAGTTCAATAATGAATTTAAAGAAAAATTTAAACAAGCCGGCATGGTGTTTTCAGGAATTTCTCCTGACAGGAGGCTTGTTGAGATAATAGAGCTGAAAGACCATCCGTGGTTTGTGGGTGTGCAATTTCATCCAGAGTTCAAGTCACGCCCACAAAGACCTCATCCACTCTTTACAGACTTTATAAGAGCATCTTTGGAAAATAGAAGCAAAAAAGAGGGGACACTATCTTAAATGAAGAGAAGGGTCCCCTTTTTTTCTAAAATCGCATCAGGCTAATACCTTTTTCGCCGAGGTGTGTATGTAAGATCAAGTTTGCGTAAATATGAACCTTTTGGACGTGAACTCTCTGAAAGAAGATATAGAACAACAATGTGTATCAAAAAAAGTACAAGGTTTAGCCCAACATGCACATAAACGTACACTGGCCTTTGCATGACCATCCTTGGAAAAGCTTCTCTTACATACTCAACAAACCCCATCAGGTGAATAGAAAAAATCTGCAACAATAAATTGTACAATGGTGAATACCGGACATTGAACATAAAAAAGATTGCAAGAAGGCATGAGATTAGGAAACCTGGCAAAACTAAAAGTGTTGATGTTATGTAAAATCGAAAAGCAATGGTAATTAAGAAGATTGCCAGTGTACACACAACTGACCAGATAAAAAGAAGAACTTTGTCAGACGAAAATAGGTTCACACCAGCAAAAAAGCAAAGGTATATGACAAGCCACAGAAAGACTTCTAAAGCTACATTTCTATTCTCCATAGCCTATTGTGCTCTTAAAATTTGTGTTTTTAAGAGCCTTTTTCCCCCCTTTTTGCCCTTTTGTTTCACAGCACAAGAGATGTCATCCAAAACAATTATACAATAAAAAGTTTGATTGTTGTATAATTAAATTAACAAAGGGGAATAATCAAAGGGGGATTTTATAAAAAAATGTCTAAAGCACATATTTTGGTTGTTGATGATGAAAAGCCGATTGTTGACATAATCAAGTTCAATTTAGAAAAGGAAGGATATAAGGTTACAACCTCATATGACGGAGAAGATGCGCTAAATAAAATCAAAAATGAGAACTTTGACATGGTCTTGCTTGATGTGATGCTGCCCAAAATAGACGGCTTTACAGTGTGCAAAAAGGTCAGAGAATTTTCAGAAGTGCCAATTATAATGATAACAGCCAAAGCAGACGAGGTTGACAAGGTTTTGGGTCTTGAGCTTGGAGCTGATGATTACATAACAAAGCCATTTGGTGTAAGAGAGCTGATTGCGAGAATCAGAGCAAATTTGAGAAGAACTTCTCAGCAGTCAAACAGTAATGGCAAGGTGTTAAAAGCAGGAAAGCTCACTTTAAATTCTGAGACATTCGAGGTTAAAAAAGATGGTCAGGTAATTAATCTCACTGTTCGTGAATATGAGCTTTTAAAGTTTTTGATGTCTCAAAAAGGTCAGGTTTTTTCAAGAGAAGAGCTTTTAGAAAAAGTTTGGGATTATGAATACTATGGCGATGTCAGAACAGTTGATGTGACGGTGCGAAGACTACGCGAGAAGATAGAAGACAATCCTTCTGAGCCAGTTTTCATTCTTACAAAAAGAGGAATTGGATACTATTTCAATCCAAATATCTGAAATAACTACAGCAGTTCTAAATCAATAAGATCAAAGGGGAATATAAAAAAAGATGACAAAAAGTATAGAAAGTAGGCTTATCATTGTTTTTGGACTTTTGATATTGATTGTGATGTTTATATCAAGCTTTTTCATCATAGACAGGGTAAAAAATTACTTTTATGAAGATATGCAAAAGAAGATAGATTTTATGGTCAACTCTTCTTTGGTGCAGCTTTTGCAAGACAAAGATTTGAAAAGATCAGAACTTCAGAATATAATTGACCAGACGATGAAAGAAAGCCAGTATGGATTCATGATAAATAAGCTGATTGTCACAGACTCACAAGGCAAGGTAATTGCTTCATTTCCAAGACTAAGCATTAGTTTTTTTCCATCTGATGAGATTTTAAATAGCTTATCAGGTTATAAAGTTATAAAACAAGATGGTGAGAGGCAAATTTTGATTTTTTCATACCCTATCAAGGATGGCAAAGTTGTCCAAAGAGCACTTTATTTAGAGGTATCCAGCCAAAATGTCCCCGGTACAGTAAGAGACATCAAGAACATCCTTCTTATGGCATATTTGGTGTCAATAACGTTTTCGCTTTTGATAGGTCTTTTGTTTGCAAAGACGCTTTCAAATCCGCTGAGGAAGCTCACAAACCAAGCGCTCAAGATGGCAGATGGCAATCTTGATGTCAATATAGATGTAAATTCCAGAGATGAAATAGGAAAGCTTGCAGATGCATTTGCAAAGATGGCAAGAAATATCAAAATGTATATATCAGAGCTTGAGTTTGAAAAACAAAAGCTGGAAAGAATCCTTCAGAACATGTCTGATGGGGTTGTTGCAGTAAATTCAAAAAATGAAATAATTCACATAAATGAAAGTGCCAAGAAGTTTTTAAACGGCAACATAGAGGATTTTATAAACAAAATGGAACAGGAAAGCCATTCGGATTCAGATATCACAATCTATACAAGTGGGAACCTTACCTTAGAGGTCAGCAGAGCAACTTTTATTGATTCATACTTGAATCAGGGATTCATCTTCATAATTCATGATATAACCCAGCAGGCAAAACTTGACAATATGAGAAAACAGTTTGTTGCAAATGTCTCACATGAGCTCAGAACCCCAATTACAACTATAAAGACATATTCTGAGACGCTTTTGGATGTTGACGATGAGGAGACAAAAAGGCATTTTTTGAGTGTTATCATAAAAGAGTGTGATAGAATGACACGGCTTGTAAGTGATCTTTTGTACTTGTCGCGACTTGACAGTGGTGAGAACATTTTGAATTTAGAAGAGGTTAATTTGAGCGAGCTTGTCAGGTTTGTCTGCGAAAAGCTCAAAATTCATGCCAAGAAGAAGAACCAAACCTTGAGCTGCAGTATCTTGCAAGATGTTGTTGCAATGGTCGACAGAGATAAGATAGAACAGGTTTTAATAAACTTAGTTAGCAATGCAATTACCTATGTCCAAGAAGGTGGCAAGATAAACGTTGTTTTGCAAAAAGAAGAGGATAGCATAAAAATAATTGTACAGGACAACGGACCTGGTATTCCAGAAGAGGACCTGCCACGGATATTCGAAAGATTCTACAGAGTGGACAAGGCACGTTCACGAGAACTTGGAAAGTCTGGCTTAGGGCTTTCAATAGCCGATGAGATTGTAAAAGCTCACGGCGGCAGAATTTTGGTTGAGAGCAAAGTAGGAAGTGGCACTACGTTTACAGTTGTTCTTCCAGCAAAAGAAGTAGAAAACCTTTTGTAATGTGCTCTTAATGGCTTTGTAACACTTTTGTAATAATTTAATTGTATAATGGTAAATAGGAGAAATATATTTTTGCTGGTGAGAAAAATGAAACGAGCGATGGTGTTTTTGCTGACAGCAATTTTTCTATTATTTAACATAAGTGTTGCATTTGCTGAAGGTAAAAGTCTTCAGAAGGCAAGATATATAGATTCAATTGAGATAGATGGGAATAAGATAAGCTCAACTACAAAGACTCTTATAGAGATTACAGAATATAATCAGAATCTAAATACCTCTACATTTGTGCTTTCTGGCAAGGGTAGCGAAAGTACTGAGATTAGTATATATACAAAAAAGAATAAAAAAGAACCCTTTGGGCAAGATAATTTAGTTGACAAAATCACAGTGGGAAAGTCTGGTTATTTTGCAAAAAAGATAGATGTTTCTGAGGGCAATACTTATATCTTAGTTGTTGCTACCAAAGATAAAGATACACAGCTTGCTATACTGAGAGTTTACTACGAAAAGAAAGAAAGTTTTCTGACAAAGGTAGAAAAGGCTATTTCAAATTTGATAAACTCAATCACAAAATAAAAAGAGGGTAGGTTTATGAACAAAATCAAAAAAGAAGTTATAAAGAGCATAGTGCTGGGTATACTTGTTATACTCAGCATTTATTTGTATTATAAGGTGTATTTTAATTACGATCTAGAAGATTTTGCAAATGTTCTGAACATTAGCGAAAATAGACTTTCAGAGGGTGAACTTTTAGAAAAGGCTCATATTATCCTTGCAACGCCAAAGGATATGTACTTGAATGTATCTAAAAATGTGGTTATTGGAGTTTTGAGTACACAGAAGGAATACTTTGATGTAGTCTCGAAGTTTGTAAGCAAAGTAAAAGAAAGCATAGTAAAAAAGAGTTACAGTTTGAATTTCAAGAAGAAAAAAATTGATGAATTCAAATCAAGCAAGGTTTTATTTTTCAACTATGGCTACTTTATAGATTTTTATACATTTGTTTATGAGCTTACAAAAAGAAGCATTTTGCCTGCTAAAAAGGATTTTAAGTTTGATAAGGTTTTTATAAAGGAGTCAAATTTAAATACTGAAATCTACTTTTTCAACTCAAAGACTGAAAAAGCAGTGGTTTTACAATGTCCAAAATATGGATTTTCTCAGCTTGAGGATAGAATTGAACAAAGTTCTTATCTTATATTTTCTTGGTCAGACGGACTTGGTTTTACAGAGCTTGTAAGCAAAGATACTCTAATTCCTGTTGAATTCTCAAATGTTCAGTTTTCAGAAGTCAAGATAAAGGAAAGTGATTATAAAAAAGACCTCATAATTAGGCGGCTTTTTCCCGATACAATACTTACCAAAAAAAATGTACTCAAAAGTGGAGAGATTATGATAACAGATGAAAGGCGAGAGTTTGTAATAAAACCTGATGGCAGCTATATTTTTAAGTTTACAAAAGACATATTTTGTGACAAAATAGAATCAATTACAGAAGCATTGATGAATTATATGAGAAATTTTTACACAAATGAAGATGTAAGAGTACGCAAAATCGAAAACACTCAAAGTAATATCAAGATTTACCTCATAAGCAGGATTGATGGGGTTGACCTTTTGCCACAAGATGGAGATTGGTGCGTTTATATAGAAATTTCAAACGGGAAACTGAAAAAGATAGCAGGGCATATTTTTGATGCAGTTGCAGTGAGGACATCCAAAATAAGGGTTGATGGGATTACTGCTATTGACACTATAAAAGAAAGAAAAGGTGATATTTTTATAAGAGATTTGAACTTAAAATACGTTGCAAGCGAAAAGCCGTCTTATCCTTATTGGGAAGTTAGCACAGACAGCGGAACTGTGTATGTGGAAGCAATTAAATAAAAAAGGAGTTTTGTTTTAAAAATGAACTGGTCAAAAGTCAAAACAATAGCAATTGGTGTGTTTTCAGTTTTGGTCCTTTTTCTTGTTGTAAAGTACTTAAATTTACTTCCAAAAGAAGAATTTCTTTCAGACAAGCAAATCCAAACAGCACAAAATATACTTGCTCAAAATTCAATAAAACTTTCTTGCGCAATTGACAAGAGAATTTACTATGTCTCCAAACTCAATGTGAAAACTGAATCTGCATATGACAGTATTTTAACCAAGCTTTTTGGAAAGAGAGTAGACAAGTATCAAAATGAGTTTGAAAGTAGTATCTATCATTTAAAGATAATAAACCAAACACTTTTTTTAGAGTCAAAGTACAACCAGGACCCGTTTGAACTTTTTGATTTGAACAAAAGCGATTATATAAAAGACTATGATGGCAGCTACATTCAGGTTTACAAAGGCTATCCGATATTTGATAGCAAACTGAAAATCCAAAAACAAAATGACAAAATACTTTATATCTTCACAAAGGTCATTCCGCAAGGCTTTGAAATCAAAAGAAACAGGGCAATTTCAGCCTTAGAGGCTATATTCAATCTTTTGAACCAGCAAAAGAATGTAAAAGAGATACAGAACATTAAGTTTGGCTTTTATCTAAAAGACTTCAATGTCATCCAGGGTCAGGCAGTACCAGTTTGGCGAATTGTTGCAGATGGTGAGGTTTATTATATAAATGGGTTTACGGGGATGTTGGAATAGAAAAAGTGAGCTACTTGGTATGGGAGTGATATGCTCCCCATATAGTAGACAGTTGAAAAAATAAAACTGTTTATTAAGAGGGGAGCATGATTTTTTATGGAAAAAAGTGAAAGCAACATTTGAAGAGAAATTAAAAGCAGTAAAGGAATATCTTGAGGCCAAGAAACGCCAAAAGCAGTTAGCAAGTGAGCATATAATGTTTCAAAAGCCACAATACTTGAGTGGATTTCAGTTTATTGAAGTATAATAGTCATGAGAGAATAAAATCTTCAAGTACAGGAAGAAAACTTTTCATGACTAAAGGACGTGCCACCATATTTGAAGAAAGAGTCGAGATAGTCGAATATTGTATTGAACATGGCAGGGATTACAAAGAGACAGCCCAGATGTGCAATGTTTCATATCAACAGATTAGAAACTGGACAGTCAAATACAAAGAATATGGAATAGATGGGTTAATTGACCGAAGGGGGAAACGAGAAGACTTGTCAAGAATTTTGTGTTTCCAATTTATAACGTAAGTTGTAAAGTTGGGTTATGTTATTGATGCATTTTCTAAGACTGGAAACTCCATTTTTCCATTTTGTACGGCGTAAGTTCTCTCGCTGTAAGTAAATATTAATTTCTAAGACTTTGGCAGTCTGAAAGTATCCACCTGAATTTACTTCTTTACTTTTCAATCATGCTGTTTACACTTTCAACGGCATTTGTGGTATATATGTGCTTTCTTAATTCCTCAGGGTATTTCATATAGGCAAGATAAAACTCTGCTTTTTCTGATATTGTTTTAACAAATCGAGGATACTTTAGAAGGTATTCACCACAAAGTTCTTTAAATTTCAATACAGCTTCACCGAAATCAGGAGAAGAGATTTTATTTTGTCCAAACTTTTGTTAAAAGCTGAAAGTTCTATAATTTTGTGATATGTTTTCAGCTATTTCGTTTGAGGTGGACAAAAACAAGCTCAAGGTCAGCAAGAGGGTAGGCAAGTTTGACAGCATCTATAATACCAGGAAAATTATCGCTTATAACAATTAAAACTTCTTTAATACCTCTAGTAATTAAGTCGTCAAAAGCTTTCATCCAATCAGCCTTATTTTCTTTGCCGAAGAAAGTGTAAATACCAAAGATATCTTTTTTATCTTCCAGATCGATACTAAGGCTGGCATTGCAAGTAGTTTGTTTAACATTAGAATTGTCCTTAACTTCGTAGTGATAACCATCGATGATAAGAGCAAAAGCACTTGTGGGTAATTCTTTTTGTTTGAATAATTGAAGTTCATTTTTGAGGTCTTCTTTGATTTTTAGGATTTCGTTTTCGGAATAAGGGAGATTTAAATTTTTCAAAAGTCCGAATGAAGAAGCGATCAAAAATAACCATTGACATACTTGCGACATAAGAAGATCGGTGTACGAACTTTCAATTTTTCTTGACTTTGTCAGTTAAGAGGTGTTTTTGAGCTAACAAAAAATAACAAAGTCTTAATTTATGCGGGTTTCAAGAAGAGAAAAATAAAAAATTTTAAAAAATGTAGGGACAAATTTTAGCTTAATATATACTGAATTTGCTTGACTTTTTAAATATTTTGTGGTACAATATAACAAACTATCTTCAAGGAGTTGCCATATGTTTGTCAAAATTACTAATGCTGGCGGTTATCAGTATGTTAGGTTAGTCGAAAATTACCGTGAAAATGGTAAAGTAAAGCAAAGAGTACTATTTAACTTTGGTAGACTTGATATTCTCAAAGATGACCCCGCTTTTAAAAACATTGTAAAAAAACTATCTGATATTGTCGCTGAAACAACTACTGAGAATGCAAAAGCTGTTACTATTGAATCTGAAGAAGATATTTCGGATGCAGTTGTAAAAAACTGGGGATACATTGTATACAGAAAGTTATGGCAGGAGCTTGAAATTGATAAGTTTTTAAAAGGGAAAGCAGCAAAAGAGAGAAAGATAAAATTTGATGTAGACAAAGTAAGTTTTTTAATGACCATACAGAGATTGATAGAGCCAATGAGCAAACTAAGAACTTATCATCAGAGAAGCAAATATTTTGGATTTGAAGAGGATATAGATTTGAATCAATTGTACAGGTGTTTAGATTTTCTTGACAGTGTAAAAGAAGATTTAGAGACATACCTGTATCAGAGAAATAAAGACTTATTTAAGATGGTAGTTGATGTAGTGTTTTATGATGTGACGACAATATACTTTGAGAGTTGTAGAGCGGATGAACTTAAAAATTTTGGGTTTAGCAAAGACAACAAGGTAAATGAAGTGCAAGTTGTATTAGGGCTTTTGGTGGACAAAGAAGGCAGACCGATAGGGTATGAACTTTTTCCTGGTAATACGATAGATAGCAAGACGATGGTAAAGATACTGAGGAAGCTGAAGGAAAAATTTAGTATAGATAAGATAATAATAGTAGCAGACAAAGGGCTTAACAGCAGAATAAATTTAAAGATGATAAAAGAAGCTGGGTACGACTATATAGTAGCAAGCAGATTAAAGAATGCAAGTAAAGAAATTTTAGATGAAGTTTTTAATGAAGAAGGATATAAAAGACTTGATGGCAAAAGATGTTTGAATGCTGAAGAAATTTATGGTGATGAATTCAAATATAAGGTATTGGAAAGAACAAATATTGTCAAGGATGAAGAGGGTAAAGAGTTCAAAATAGAAGAGAATTTGATAATAACGTATTCAAGCAAGAGAGCCAAGAAAGACAAAGAAGACAGAGAGAGATTGGTAAGAAAAGCCAAAGAGCTTTTAGAGAACAAAGGAAGCATAACAGCCTTAGAAAAGAAAGGTGCAAGGAAATATTTGAAGAAGAAATCAAAATCAGAAGAATATGTATTGGATGAGGAAGCGATAAAACGAGATGAGAAATTTGACGGTTATTATGCAATTCAAACGAGCAAAAAGGATATGGATGTAGAAGAGGTTTTAGGAGCATATCACGATTTATGGAAGATAGAACAGTCATTCAGAGTAATGAAAAGCTGTTTAGAAGTGCGACCGATATATCACTTTACAGAAAGCAGAATAAAAGGACATTTTGTGATATGTTTTTTGGCATTTTTACTGCAAAGGACATTGGAATATATTTTGAGGAGAAAAGGTAAAGGAATAAGTAGTGAAAGGATAATGGAAGCAATATATTCAATGAACTTTTTTGAAATAGAGATAAAAGGGAAGAAATATTTGATAAAGCAAAGAATTGAGGGAGGAGCTGGAGATATACTGAATGTAATAAAGATAAAGGGTCCAAAAAACTTCATGACATATGAGGAAGGCTTAGAATTTATTGGTATTAGCAAATGATGTAGTGACAAAATTGAGGTCCATATTTTGTCAATCCCAGTCCTCCCAAGCTTTTTGAGCTTCAAACTGACAAAGTCAAGAGAAGATCGGTGTACGAACTTTCAATTTTTTGTAGCGGAAAGAAGAAGATATAAGGTGGGAAATTCTAAGGGCGTGTACGAGGGACAGAAATTTCGAGACGTTAGGTAGGTGTTGCAAGTTTTACTTGAATAAAAACCATTGCCTTTGTCATTGTCATTTTTCAGCAAGGAAGACTTTTCTTTCCGATAACATAAAGCAATCGAGCAAGTTTTGCCTGTAGTTGCTTTAGAACCGGGCGGTTAGGACCATCACAGGAAGCAATACATATTTAATACTTGCTTCTTGGGCCATGTTTTTAGCAGTTTCGTAAATTTCGTTTTTATTCGACCTCAGTAACCTCCTTTGATAATTATTTCAATACTAATTATACAGTGGACACAATTTTATTTTAACTCCCTTTCTAAATCTTGAGAATGTAGAGATAGAGGGTATAGTATCGAAGTTGCAGAAGGATTTAAGCTGGTAAGAGTTGAGCAAGACAGCACGGAGTTGAGTTAAGGTAGAGAATTTGAAGATTTTTTGGATGAAGAAAGCACATAACATAGATTGCAAAGAGAAGCATCTATGTTTACCGAAGTATTTATAGTAGGCTTTAAAGAAGGATTGAGGGATGAAGCTATTGATATTGATGTATTTATTGAAGAAGCCAAGAAGGTTATGAGGGTTATTGAGAGCGAGGTTTTAAACGTCCTCATAAAGTTCTAAAAAAGGGAGTTGTTTATTATGATTTTTAAACATTTTATCCTCCTCCTCATAGAAAATATGTTTTATACAGTTATATTTTACACTATCTATAAGGAGGAAGGAATACTTTTTTGAAGATTGCATAAAGCTTGATAACGCTCATTTTGAGCGTTTCTGCAAAAGGCTAATTTTTTACTTATTATTTTATATCATTTTTTTACTTTTACCAAGAGTAAGGTTTTATCTTAAATTCTATAAATATTTTTTCCTTTTAAAATTTTAAATACTTGGCTAGTAATCTAATCCTGACTTTTAATGAAAAATTCACATTCCAAAAACACAAAATTAGAGAGACCATCCACTCTCCTTTTGGATAGTCTCTCTCAAAGCTATTTATTTTACAGCTTCTTATAACAAAACCACCAATCAAAACACTCAATCTCGCCGGCCTTGGCTTTTTGAAGTCTTTCTTTTGCCAAATCTTCTGTTGCTGCAGGTGGAATTATTACTTTATCGCCAATCAACCCGTTGTTTGGCCAGTTCTCAGGAGTAGCAACACCGTTTTGGTCTGATGTTTGTAGTGCCTTTAGCGCTCTTAATATCTCATCAATGTTTCTTCCAACTTCTTGAGGATAGTACATCATAAGCCTTAAAATTCCCTTGTCATCTACTATGAAAACAGCTCTGACTGTGTTTGTCCCTTTTGCTTCATGAAGCATTCCCAAAGTGGTTGCCACTTTGCCAAGCTCATCTGCAATAACAGGGAACGGAATTTTTACACCAAGCTTTTCTTCAATCCACTCAATCCACTTTATATGAGCAAAAACTTGGTCAACCGAAAGTCCAATCAGCTCAGCGTTAAGTTTTTTAAACTCCTCTGCCTTCTTTGCAAATGCTACAAACTCTGTTGTGCACACTGGTGTAAAGTCCCCAGGATGCGAAAAGAGCACAAACCATTTGCCCGCATAGTCATCAGGAAGCTTCTTTACACCGTGAGTTGTTTTTACCGTCATGCTCGGGAACTTCTCTCCAAGCAATGGAATTCTGATTGTATTTTCCACTATAACCACTCCTTTAAAACTTTTTTGTCTAATTTATTAATACCATTGTAAAAAGACTTATAAACACAAATTAATAAACAAATTTTTATTTATTGTTATTCTCAAAATTGTATAAATTGCAAAATTGAAATGATTTTTTCTTTTCATTAGCAAAGTTGAGTCTATATAATTGTATAAAAAGGGATTGAGGCACCCCTCACCCTCTGGTTAGAATAGAAATTAAGAAGAACCAAAAACCAAATTCTTTCAGGCGGGATGAGGAATAGCTCAATACAATATTACCATAGATTCTGAAATTTTGCATTACCTTTTTACAACAGGCACAAAAGACGAGAAATTAGCCAAGTTATTAGAATCAATACTTAATCAAATTTTAGCGTATCTTGCTACTGAACAAATTAAGGCTTAAGCCTATCGAGAGGACAGAGGAAAGACAAGATTATCGTAACGGTTATTATTTCTGTGAATTTAATTACCAGAGTAGAGACTTTGACTTGCGACCTTTTTGAACGCTATCAGCGAAGTGAACAAGCGCTTTTATTGGCTATTTAGTGAGATGGTGGTAAATGGGGTATCCACACGAAAGATTGAAGAAATTACTTATGAGTTATGTGGGACTGAGTTTTCAAAATCCACCATTTCAGAGCTTTGCAAAAATCTTGACCCTGTAATTGCGCAGTGGAATTCGAGGTCTTTGGAAAAAAAGAAGTTTCCTTTTGGGTAAGCCTATGCGATGGTTGTAAAGATAAGAAAAGAAGGTCGGGTTCGACAGAGAAGTCTTCTAATTGGTGTAGGTGTAAATGAAGAAGGTTACAGAGAAGTTTTGGGGGTTATGATAGGAAACAGCGAATCAGAAGAAAGCTGGGGAGAATTTTTCTCATGGTTAAAGGAAAGAGGGCTCAATGGAGTCGATTTGGTTGTTTCAGTTCATCACAAAGGGCTTGTACAAGTGATTTATCGACATTTTCAAGGTGCGACCTGGCAAAGGTGTCAAACTCATTTTATGAGAGCTATTTATGACAAGACACCTAAGGCTTTACAAAAGGAACTACATGCTAAGATAAAAGCTATATTTGAAGCTCCCGATGCAAAGACAGCAAGGGTGCTTCTGAATCAAGTGTTGGAAGAGTACAAAAATAAAGCCCCAAAAGCAATGGAAGTTTTAGAACTTCCAGAGCCATACCGAAGGAGGCTGCGCGTAGGCTGATATGTTAGAGCGACTGAATGGAGAAATTCGTCGACGAGAAAGGGTGATAAGGTATTTGTTAGCCGAGAGTCGTATATTTACTTAATAGGTGCTTTATTAATGGAACAGGATGAAAGATGGCTATCTACGAGGAAGTACTTACAGATGAGAGAGTATTTTGAGTGGCAGGAAAAGGTGAAGGAAGGTGTTAGAAAAGAAATTGTTTTGATGAAATGAGCTTTTTTAAGGCTGTTAGTTTGTAAATGGGCGCAGAAGGTATTTTTAAGGCTTTCGGGTAATAAATGGTAAACAATAATTTGCAAAAAATTATACGGAATTTTATTTGACTGATTAAAATATACCAAAAAGCTTATATTCTAACCAGAGGGTATTTTACACAAAAATTTGGACTTGACCCTAAACGATGATTTTTGATAACTAAAATTAATATTTTGCGCTATCAGATGTTGATATTAAACTATTTAAGAAAAGAGGGTTGGAAGGTGATTTTATCCAACCCTCTTAATTATTGTTCTCACATTGTGGAATACGGTATACAGCACAGTAGAAAATATTACACAAGAAAGTTCAAAAAGGGGTTCAAAGAAGAGCTTGCCTTGAAAACCAAAAAAATTGAGATTGATGAAAAAGTGATAAGTTGAGCTGCAAAGTGGGAAAAAATTAAGAAATTACATGTTGAATGAGTCGAGGTTAAAAAGAGCACATAAGGTTAATAGAGATTTTAACAATATATTTCAAATAAGTAATTAAACTGAACGAAAAATATAGAAGTGAATAGAGATAGAACAAGTGAGTGGAATAAATAAAAGAATTTCAAAAAGTGTATACGAATTTTTGAAGAAACAAGTTTGGAGGAAAAAAATTTTTATTTGACGCACCAACAATGAGCAATGCTACAAGAGCAGAACTTAATAGCAACATTAAGACCTCGAAGAGAAATATATTATGTGCTTGCTAATGCTGAAGTTTAGAAATATGCTAAATTGGAGAGGAAACGATATTTTTGGAGTTTAGCTCAAGAGGGGAGAACAGGTTAAAACTGATTTTTGTAGTTTATTGTATTTATAATTGTGCATGAAAAGTCCTTAAGAATGATATAATATTATACTATTATTGCTATAGCAATATCGTATCATTGAACTTTTATAGAGTGAAAAAATTAAGCAACATTAATACTAAAGTGATCTTGGTTTTTACAACTATTTGAAATCACTTATTTAAGAGATCTTGCAAAAAAAAATAATAAGGAGATGGGAAAATAGATGAATGATGTAGAAAAAATTCTGCCAAAATACATCACTATCTACAAAGATCTTCGTGAGTGGATAGAGAACGCCACACTTCAACATGGCGAAAAAATAGGAACCGAAGAACAGCTGTGCAAAAAATATAGCGTAAGCAGGATAACTATAAAAAAGGCATTGGATATGCTTGAAAATGATGGCATAATATATCGTATGAAAGGAAAGGGAATATTTTACAGAAACGTGGGTCGAGATACTCCTAGAAATAAAGAGAAAATGCTTCATATGGTAGTACTCTTTTAAAGAGTTTAGTGTATAATGCTTCAGCAATGAATTATAATGTTATTGTAAAATATACTTTTGGTGACATTGAAGCAGAAAATAGGGCAATAGATGAATTAATGGAGGCAGATGTTAAAGGATTGATTATAAACCCTGTGCATGGTGAGTATTACAATCCCAAAATTTTAAAATTAGTATTGGATGGTTTCCCAGTCGTACTTGTTGATAAATTTTTTAAAGGAATAAATGTTCCTGTAATTTCGATTGATCATAAAAAAGCGATGAAAGATTTAACAAGATATTTGATAAGTTGTAATCATACAAATATAGCAATAATCAGCACAAAATCTCAAAATACTTCAAGTATAGAGGAATAAATCTTGCATCAAAGCTTCTTTGCATTTCTATTTTGTTTGTATCCTTACATAATTTTTATGGCAGGTTTGGCTATAAAGTACTGCCGCGCGAATTTTGTTTGGTTGACAGAGATGCCTTTCAAAAATGTCATGAATCTAAGACTACTCAAACAGGGGAAATAAAAGAAATAAATTTGTCAGACAATAATGTCGAAATTATAGATGAAATCTACAAGCTATACTCAACTAATTTTAATGGCCCTGTTGTTAGAAACAGGGAATATTGGCTTGGATGGGTTAAGTTTGAACCCAAAACAAGTTTAGGATACTTTGTTGAGAGGAGATTGGCTGCATATTTGTTTTATAGAAAAAATGGCAAAGAAATAATTATACTGGAATATGGCTGCTCTGACTTATCAAACAAAGAGATACCTTTGATGGAGTTTATAAAATTTATTATAAACAATGAAAATGCAGAAGCAATTAAATATCCAAAGGCAATTGGTCTTGAGCTTACTGGGTGTACTGAGTTTAAAGACAATAGTTTGATGTTAAATCTTATTACTCCTTTCAAGCTGGAAGGCCTGCTTGTTGATTCAACTGAAAAACTGATAAGTATCCTGGCAAGAGAGCCAAATAAATTTGTGTTTTGGGGTACTGATAATTTTTAACAAGGCATAAAAATTGCTTGCAGAAGGGAGATATCAAAAAATGTTTAAAATTGTTCCAAAGCCTAAAAAACTTGATTTCACAGGGAAATGGTTTGACTTTGATGGTTTTGAAAACTTTCCAGATTTCATTTCAAGGGAGTTTTCAATACCAAAAGGCACATGGAAGATAGAGATTGTCGAAAGACCTGGAACAGGTATTTAAATAGAGGACAAAAAAGTAAAGGTCTGGGGAAATGTTAATGTTGCTTATGCCACCTTAGTTCAGCTCTTAATTCAAAGAAAAGATGCACTGCCGCAAGTCACAGTAGAAGAGGAATTTAGATTTTCTTTTAGAGGCTTTCATCTTGATATTGCAAGGGGTGGAGTGCCCAGTGTATCAACTTTTAAAAACATATTGAGATGGCTATTTTTGCTTAAAATTAACTACTTTGCAATATACTTTGAAGACCTTTTTCCATGGGAAAAACATCCTAAGATAGGGGCAGGTAGAGGAAGATTAACAAAAGAAGAGTTAAAAGAAATTATAGAGTACGGCAAAAATCTTGGAGTAGAAGTATTTCCATCCTTAGAGTTAACAGGTCACATGGAGAATATTTTATCAATTCCAGAGTACTCCAAATACAGTGAATGGTATTTGCCAAGAGAAGGATGCCTTGACTTGTCGAGTGAAGAAGCAAAAAAATTCGCTTATGAACTTTTAGAAGAAGTATTAGAGTTTTTCCCATCTAAGTACGTTCACATCGGCGGGGATGAGACATGGGCACTTGGAAGGGGAAAAAGCTTGGAAAAGAATTGGATATTTGAAGGGCCAAAGCTATATGAAGAGCATCACAAAAACATGATAGATATGGTAAAAAAATATAGAAAGATTCCTATCATGTGGGCAGATATGCTAACAGGTATGTTTTTAAGGCCTGATGAAAGGAAGGTATGGGAGAAACTTTTGCAAAGCGATATATGGCAAAGGACAATTTTAGCCAACTGGGACTATGCAGCAATGCCCAAGGAGCATTTTATAAACAGAATTGAGAGTATTGGAAATAATCACCAATCAAATCAGATAGTGTGTCCGGGTTTTTCTAATTGGGACAGGTTTTATCCTGACTTTGAAGTAGCAATTGAGAACATAAAAAATTTTATTGAGGCTGCTAAGACAAAAGGTATTCAAGGCTTTCTGGTGACAGCCTGGGGTGATGATGGGCAGGAGTGTTTGTTTAGTTTTTTATATCCGCTTTTTGTTGCTACAATTGAGCTTGCTGAAGGTGATGGGGATTGGGAAAAAAGTTATATTGTTCTTTCTGGTGAAAGCGAAAAGCTGCTTGATGTACGAAAATTCTTTGGTATGTCGAAAATTGCAAATAATATAAAAGGTCTGTTGTATGGAAGCAAAGAGGTTGTGCAAATGGGGACTTCTGAGAAACGAGAGTTAAAAAGGTGTTTTGAAGAAGCTTTGCAAAAAGCTATTGATGCAAATCTTCCTGAAGATTTAGCATTTATCCGGCAGGCTATAAGAGTAGCGAAAAAAAGGCTTGAGAATACAGTGACAGCAAGTGATTTAATTGAGCTTGGAAGTTATTACTGCAGGCTGTGGCGTAAAGAGAGGAAAAAGGAAGGGCTTGATAGGATTGTTGGAAGATTTTGGGCAGCAGCTGGCAGAGTTAGCTTAGAACAGGAAAGAAATTAAAGATATATTTTGAGGTGGTTTTAAAAGTGAGAAAAAAGTTTTTGGTCAAAAAGATTTTTAATGGATATTCGTTCATCAGGGACAATGTCTTGGTTGTAGAAGATGGGAAAGTTTTGGGAACGCAAAAAGGAATTGACACTGGAAAAGATGAGATTATAGACAGAAGAGATTTTATTTTATCACCTGGATTTGTTGACAAACACACACATGGTATTGGTGGAGTTGATTTTTTTGATACTACAGAGAATGATTTAAAAACTATCCAAAATTACTATTTTAAACATGGTGTTACAACTGTTCTGCCAACAATTGTATCAGCTCCGTTTGAGAACATATACAAGCTTGCAAGAGCTATCAAAGAAGCAAAGAAAGACCCAAACTTTAAGCTAAACATCCCCGGAATATTCTTAGAAGGACCATTTATAAACCCTGCCAAAAAAGGTGCACACGATAGAAGATTTTTGCAAAGGCCAACAGCTGAGAAGTTAGAAGAATTGATTTCTAACTGTGAAGAGAAAATTATTGACATTGCGATTGCTCCAGAGCTGCTTGAAAATCCGGTTGAGTTTTTTTCAAAAGCAGCGGAGAAAGATATTAACATTTCGCTTGGTCACACAAATAGCAGTTTTGATGAGGCAGCGCAAGCACACATGCTTGGTGCAAAAAATATTGTTCACCTTTTCAACGCAATGCCACAGCTACATCACAGACAGAATTCTATTACAACTTATGCGCTTTTGAGCGATATAAAAGTGGAGATAATTTGCGACCTTATTCACCTGTCACCTGAGATTATTAAACTTGTATACAAACTAAAAGGTGCAGAGAACATTATACTAATCAGTGATTCTATTGCTGCAACAGACCTCAGTGATGGTGAATACAGTTTAGGAAGCCTAAGAGTAAAAGTTGAAAATGGAATTTGTAAATTAGCAGATAACACCATTGCTGGTAGCATATTGACAATGGATAAGGCAATAAAGAACCTTGTAAAAATCGGAATTAGATTAGAAGATGCTCTCATGGCAGCAACTTACAATCCATCAAAACTTTTTTCACTTAAGGGCGGTGCGATAAAAGAAGGATTTTCAGCAGATTTTGTATTGATGGATGAGGATTTAAATGTAAAAGAGGTATATGCTAAGGGAGAGCTTGTGTATAAGACTTGAATAAATTTCAAAGCAGGCTCTCCCTGAACTGGCTTGGTGTAAGTCCAGTATACTTTTTGAAAACTTGAGAAAAATACTTCTCATCAGAAAAGCCAACCATATTTGCAACCTGATATGTCTTTAAATTTTGGTTTTTCAAAAGTTCCTGGGCTTTTGAATTCTGATTTTATGCAGGTAATCAACAAAATTAGTCTTCAGTTCCCTTTTAAATAGAATGATCAAATACGCGGGTGTTACATATACCTCTTTTGCAACACTTTCTAATGTAATATTCTTGTTATAGTTTTTTCCAATAAAGCTAATAGCTGCTTTAACGATTAGATTTTTATTTTCGATCTGCTCAATTTTGTCTGCTGCTGCATTTAAAAAGCTAAGTAGCGATGCAAATTAGAATGTTAAATAAAATTAACATTTTTATTGCAACGATAGTTCAAATAGTGTAAAATATTTATAACAAAAAAATTGATGAGAGTGAGTTAGTATGTCATTAGCAAAGGTAATTGGGAATAACATACACGCTTTAATGAAAAAACAGAATGTAAAGATAAAGCAACTTGCAGATTTAATTGGAGTTACCAGGCAGACTATGACTAAATACCTTGAAGGTGAAGTGATTATTGATAGCGAGAAGCTTTTCAAAATAGCTGAATTTTTTGGAAAGCCGTTAGATTATTTTCTTGACAACAAACATGAAGAAATGGCTTTTTTATTCAGGGCTCATGTTTTAAATAAAGAATCTATTTCAACCGTTCAGTACAAAGTCTGTGATTTGATAAACAGGGTGTATGAGATTTATGAACTTGCTGGTGAAAAGATTTCCTATCTTCCACAGCAGTATAATCTCAAAATAGATTCTAAGGAAAAGCAAATATCAAAGGAGATAAAACTTCAAATAGAACAGATAGCACTAGAAGAAAGAGAATGGTTAAACATTGGTGAAAGCAGAGGAGAGGAAATCATTGAATGTTTTGAAAATAAGGGAATAAGAATAATTTTTGAAAAATTTGATATGCCAGACATGTTTGGAGTGTCTGCTTTGCATGACCAAAAGGGTTGTTTTATAGTTATTAACGATGATGAGAACATTCCAGAAGAGAGAAAGATATTTAGTATTGTTCATGAGTATGCTCACATTTTATTTGACAGAAACCAATACAGACAAGTTATTCTACAGTCTACTCGCAGGAATATTTACGAAAAAATTGCTGACAAATTTGCAGGATATTTTTTGATTCCGCGGAAAAGTCTTGCTAAGTATTCTGTCTTACTCAAAAGTCAGTTATCATGGAATGATCTCATATACATCAAAAAAGATTTGCGAGTAAGTTTAAAAGCTCTTTTGCATGTTTTAAACGACTATGAATATATCAGTGATAAAGAATATCAAAAATGGCTGAAATACTTGAACATGAAAGGTTACTCTAAAAAAGAACCTGATCCAATGCCTTACTTCAAAAAAAATACTGCACATGAGAAGATAGTAAGAATGCTTTTTATGAAGGAACAAATAGGAATTAACAAGGTGGCAGAACTTCTTGGGATTAGTGTTGAAGAAGCAAGAGAGAACGCAAAGAAGTGGATGATGGATGACAGAGAAGATTAAGAAACTCATAGATAAAGTAGCAATACTTGATACAAATGTGATAATAGATTTTCAAAGGCTAAGCTATCTTGAAATTCCTCTTCAAGTTTTTTCAAAAGTCTCTGTGTCCGGTTTCGTTGTATCAAAAGAGCTACCAGCTGAGGTTGTTAAGAAACTCAAGGATTTAGGATATGATATTGCAAATCTTGAAACAGAAGAGGGATATAGGTTTTTTCAGGAGCTAAAAAAGTTCAAAGCTCTTTCAGTTTATGATAGACTCGTAATTTCAATAGCACTCCAAGAAAAAATTATTTGTGTTTCAAATGATAAACCAGTACGAAAAATCTGTAAAAAGTATGGAATAAACTCGACTGGCACGTTGGGTATTTTATGTGCTGCTTTTGAGAAGGGAATAATTAGCAAAAAAGAATTAAAAGAGTTAATAGATAAATATCAAAGCAATAGCGGTGCATATATAAACAAAGACATAATAAATGAAATAATAAGAATATATCACCTATAACGAAATAATCATTCTCAGTACTAAAAATACTTTGACGTATGATTTAAAAAAATCGAATTAAGTTTGTAAAAAAGAAAATAAAACAATATTTTAAAGTGGAGCTTATTTGCGACCTTATTCACCTGTCACCTGAGGTTGTTAAACTTATATACAAGCTAAAAGGTGCAGAAAACATTATACTAATCAGTGATTCTATTGCTGCAACAGACCTTTGTGATGGTGAATACAGTTTAGGAAGCCTAAGAGTAAAAGTTGAAAATGGAATTTGTAGATTAACTGATGGCACCATTGCTGGCAGTACCTTGACAATTGATAAGGCAGTAAAGAACCTAATAAAGATTGGAATTAGATTAGAAGATGCTTTCATGGCAGCAACTTACAATCCATCAAAACTTTTTTCACTTGAGTGCGCTGCGATAAAAGAAGGCTTTAGGGCAGATTTTGTATTGATGGATGAGGATTTAAATGTAAAAGAAGTATATGATAGGGGAGAGCTTGTGTATAAGGCTATATAGTTGGTTTTTTTGTGTGTATTCTTACTTTAGATTTACCATTCTCCAAAATAGAAACCTTCCCTAAAATTTAGAGTATTTACATATAATATTGCAGTCAGATAAAATAAATATAAAAATATTTGAAAAGCAAAAGGAGAAAAGTTAAAAAATGCACAAAACAATTGCATGTTACATAACAGCGAAGTATCAGGACATTCTAATGCAGCAGGTAGATAATATAAAAGAATGTGAGAAAATAAAAGAGAAAACTGTTATAACAATTGAACCATCCACTACATTTCAAGAGGTAATAGGCTTTGGTGGGGCACTGACTGAAGCTGCTGCGGTAAATATAATGTCACTTTTGCCACACCAGCAAGATGAGATTTTAAGAGGTTACTTTGACCCTGAAAAGGGGCTTGGCTACAAACTCTGTAGAATCCACATGAACAGCTGTGATTTTTGTATAAGTACCTACAGCTGTGATGATGTTGAAGGTGATATAGAGCTAAAACACTTTAACATTGAACGAGACAAAAAGATGGTAATTCCTCTTTTAAAAAGGATAAAGGAGTATTGCAAAGACCTCAAAATCCTCGTTTCGCCATGGAGTCCGCCTGCATGGATGAAAACAAACGGTGATATGTGCCATGGTGGAAAGCTAAAGGATGAGTACAAAAAAACATGGGCAAAATTTTTCTGTAAGTTTATAAAGGCTTATCAAGAAGAAGGGATTGAGATATGGGCTGTGACAGTTCAAAATGAGCCGATGGCAACTCAAGTGTGGGAGTCGTGCATATACACAGCTGAAGAAGAAAGGGATTTTGTGAAAGATTACTTAGGACCAACTCTTGAAGAAGAAGGGCTTTCCCATATAAAAATACTTATATGGGACCACAACAAAGACATCATATATGACAGGGTAAAAACAATTTTGAGTGACAAAGACGCTGCTAAGTATGTGTGGGGAGTTGCATTTCACTGGTATGGAGGAGACCATTTTGACCAGCTCAAAAAAATAAAAGAAGAGTTTCCTGATGTCAATTTGGTGTTTACCGAAGGTTGTCAGGAAGGTGGAGTAAAGCTTGGTTCCTGGGAGCTTGGTGAAAGGTATGCTCATGAAATAATTGGTGATTTTAACAGCTACACAATTGGATTTATGGACTGGAATATTGTTCTTGACACAGTTGGAGGCCCCAATCATGTAGGGAACTTTTGCGACGCTCCAATAATAGTTGATAAAGACCAGAAAACGATTTACTATCAAAATGCATATTATTATATAGGGCATTTTTCTAAATTCATAAAACCGGGAGCTAAAGTAGTCAAAAGTAGCTGCAATAATTCAAGACTTGAGGTTTTGGCAGCAAAGAATGGGGATGATACTTTGGCGGTGGTTGTGTTAAATAAAAACCCAGAGGAAATAGAGTTTAATATGGTCATTGAAGATAAAATATTCTGTGGAAACTCCCCAGCAAGGTCTATATCAACTATTGTTCTGGAAAAATAAAATTTAAAGTGGGTGGGTGTTGAAAGCCCACCTTTAGTTTTGAGAGCTATAAGGGATTCTGTACTTTGTTGGTAAAAGTTATAGATTGTTCAATATAATAGGACATAGATGTATAAACATAGGATAAAAAAGGCAAAATGAAGACTTGAAAATAAAAAGATTTTCAAAACATATGTGCAGTGAGTTCAATTAAAGTCTTGGCATTCTTCACTGCACAGCCATTAACATCGTTGTTAAAATATACGTAAATCTCATTACAAACTTTCGCATATTGCATTATTTCGTTTGCTAAGTCTTTTAGCTGCTGATCTGAATAGCTTGAACTGTAAAGACTCTGTGGCCCGTGCATTCTAATGTAACAAAAATCTGCTGTTACAACTTTTGCCTTGGGGTAGCGTGATGAGTCCGCTATTGTCCAAGCTGCATTCAAACTTTTCAAAATCTCATAAACTTCTTCATCGCACCAGCTTTTATGCCTGAATTCCAAAGCAAATCTGTACTTTTCTTTTCCTCTTAAAAAGTTTATTAGTTTTTGTAAATTTTCTTCATCTTTCTTAAAGCTTGGAGGAAATTGTAAAAGAATAGGACCGAGTTTTTCTTTAAGCAGGTCTATCCTATTTTTAAACTTTTCCCATTCTTCATCTACTGCAGAGAGCCTCTTTAAATGTGTTATGGACCGTGGAGCCTTAATGGAGAATATAAAACCTTCTGGAGTACAGCTGTACCAGTTTATTATAGTTTTTTCCTGTGGCAGGTGGTAAAAGGATGAGTTTACTTCGGAAGTCGCAAAGTGTTTTGAGTAAAACTCCAGCCTTTTTTCATAAGGCAGGGTGGCAGGATAAAAAATTTCTTTCCAATGAGAGTATGACCAACCAGATGTTCCTATAAAAAGTTTTTTATGCATTTGCTATCCCCTCGATATACGTTAATGCAAAAAGATTTTATTTAAATATTTCCTCATAAGTATGATATTTATCTTTTACAATAGTTGCAATTATATTTTCTCGTGTAACTTCAATTGGCTTAATATAATAAGCAGGGACCATTTTATAGCCATTATTAAAATAGGTTTTAGTATAAGGTAAAGTACCGTTTTTGACCAGTTGCTCCACAATCTTTACTGTCAAATCAGCAAGCCTTTTGACAGGTTTGTAAACTGTCATGGACTGAAGACCGCTGACTACCCTTTTACAAGCAGGAAGTTCTGCATCCTGTCCAACCACTGGAATTTTACCAGCTAATTTTTTCTCAGCAAGTGCAGAGATAGCCCCCTCGGCAAGAGAATCATTTTCAGCTAAGATAGCATCAATTTTCTTACCAGCCTGAAGAAGCTTTGCAATATACTCATATGCATACTCTTTTTTCCATTTATAGCAGTAATCCTCGAGAAGAATGTGGATTTTCCCTTTTTGAATATAGGGGTCTAATACACTTTTATACCCTTGTCTAATCAAAAAAGTGTTGTAGTCCTTGGGATTTCCCAAAATGAATACGTAATTCCCTTGAGATACCTTTTTTAAAAGATGTTTTGCCATTATTCTACCTACCTCTACGTTGTCAAAACTTACGTATGCATCAATATCAGCATTCATGGCAATTCTATCGTAGCAAATAACAGGAATATTTTTTTGTTTTGCAAGCTCTATTGACTTTTTTGCGCCATCAAAACTGCTTGGTACAATTATAAGCACATCTATATCTTTGGTAAGAAGGTATTTTACCTGCTGGAATTGAGTGGAATCATTTTCATTTGCATTTGTCCACTCAACTTCAAATCCCTTCTTCTTTGCAGCATCTATTAGATATTTTCTATCAAAAAACCATCTCTCTTCTTTTAGAGTACTCATAGCAAACCCAATTTTGATGGGCGGTCTTTGCTGCTTTTTAGATTTATAAGAATATACATGCCTTGCTAAAACCCAAATAACCCCGATTGATACTACAATCAGTAAAACTATTAATATGACAAAAATCAACCTTTTGTCTCTCGAAAGAATTTTCATTTTTCTTTTGCCTCACTTTTATTTATTTTTGGGAAGATCTCAAAGTTGCAGGAGTTGTGCCTGTGTACTTTTTAAACGCTTTTATAAAATAGTTTGGGTCATCAAATCCTACCTCATATGCTATCTCTTTTATTGGCATATTTGTCTCTTTAAGAAGCTTTTGAGCATGCTCAATTTTTAGCTTTATGAGATATTTTTTAAAGTTTATTCCCATCGACTTTTTAAATATCTTGCTAAAATAATATGGGCTCACATTTAAAAATTTGCTCATCTCCTCTAAGGAAATATTTTTGGTAAAGTTATTATTTATATACTCAACCGCTTGAGAAATTATGCTGTTTGAACTAAGTGATCTTTTTTGCAGAGCAGCTTCACTTACAATTGCTGCAATCACATCAAGAGATTTTTGAACTATATCCTTTTGGGCATCTTCCGCGGTTATTTCTTTTATAAACTTCTCAACTACTGACATAAGCCGCGGATTCTCTTTGACATTGGCCTCAATCAAAAGTTGGATTACAAACAAAATGACTTTGTATTTTGCTTGATTTGAACCATAAGCTTCAATATACTTTTTAATAAGCTCGCAAATCTGGTCTTGAACCTGAGAAAAACCTGAAGTTTTTAGAAGTACATTCAAGATTTTCTTTTCAAGAAGCTCTAAATCTAAATAAAGGTCTGTAACCTCATCGTCACTTTCGCTGATAAGATTGCTGTAGCTTTCATAAAACGCGTCTTCAAAGTCTTCATATAGGTTGGAAAGGCTGCTAATTCCAACTTCTATATCGCTATCTACCTTAGCCTTAGCAATTTTGAGTATTCTGTCTTTTAGAGCATTTTTATAGTCTGGGTCTTCTGACGTAAAAATGCACAGGAGAGAGTTTGCAGATAAAAACGAGATAACGCATCTGTGCGAAAATGCTGATTTTAGTTCGTTTTTTATATCATTCAACAAATCAATACTGTTTATTGCATTCTGTTGGGATATTTTAACAATTGCAACAAATCCACTTTTAAGACTTTGAACATCGAGGATTTGTTCAAGCTGTTTTATACTGAAATCCGAAAAAAGCTTGCCATTGAGCAGCAAAAAAGCAAACCCGTTTTCAATTATGCTTTGCATAGCTTTTATCTTTTTTTTCCTCTCTATTTCTTCTAACTGCTTTGAAAGAATCTTATCTATTTCGTCAAATGCTTTTCTTGTCACATCCACAATATCAGCAATTGAATAAGGCTTTAGAATATAAGAATATGCTCCAAGTTCCACAGATTTTCTGGCATATTCAAACTTGTCATGTGCAGATATTATAACAAAAAATGGCAAATTCTCTTTCCTTATTTTTCTATATTCCTCCATTACCTCAATGCCGCTCATATCCGGCATTTGAATATCTATGAAAGCAAGGTGAAAATTCTGAAATATTAACTTTTGCAGAGCTTCAACTCCTGTTGATGCTGTCTCTATCTCGATATTTGAAAAATTCTTTTGCAATATATATTTGATTGACTCAATTACAATTGCCTCATCATCACATATTAGGATTTTCATCATATCAAAATCATCGCCCTTTCGTTTTAATTACTGGTAAACTATTTTACATAAGGAATAACAATTGTCACAGTAGTTCCAACATTTAGCTGAGACTCAATACTTATGGGGTTTTTAATAGCAAAGAAAAATTCAAGCCTTTTTGTGATATTTTCAAGTCCAATGCCTGTTGATGTTTTGGATACGTAAGACTTTTTGGTAATCTCTTCTAAAACATGTGGTTCAATTCCACTTCCATTGTCTATTATGTGAATTTTTATATAGCTCTGGTTTTCTTTCTTTGCCACAATCTTAATCAAACCTTCAGTTTTCTTAGCAAAACCATGGACGATAGAATTTTCAACAATTGGCTGGAATATCATACTTGGAATCTTCGCACTTTCAACATCTTTTTCGACATCTACTTCTAAGCTAATTTTGTTTCCAAATCTTATGTTGTGAATAAAGAGATAGTTTTTAACATTTTCAATTTCATCACCGATAGTCACAAGCTTATTTATATTCTGCACACAATATCTTAGGTAATTTGAAGTTTTAATTAACATATCATATGTCTTTTGGGCATTTTCAAACATGGCAATTTGAGTAATTGTATTTAATGTGTTGAACAAAAAATGAGGATTTATCTGAGCCTGAAGAGTTTTTAGTTCTGCTTCTTGCAGAGCTTGCTGGTATTTTACTGTTTCAATCTCTTTTTGTGCAAGCTCTTTTTCAAGCTCAGCCTTGTCTTCAAGCTTTTTTAGCATATCTTTTATATTTTCAAGCATGTCAGAAAATGAGTTGTTCAAGATTCCAACCTCATCAGTTGGTTCAACTTTGGGTATGGTAAAATTTAACTCGCCTTTTGCAACCCTATTGGCAAATTTTGCAAGTTTCGAAATAGGATCTGTCAGCTCTTTTGTGAACGCAAGGCTTATAAAGATTGAGGATATAAACCACAAAATTATAACAACATAGTTTGTATTTGTGATCTTCCTTATAGAGTCTTTTAGGCTATTGTAGTACTCAACACTGTAGTTTATCTTACTTTGTGTAAGTTTTTGCAAAAAATAGTTTGCATATTCTAAACTTTCAATTGTATCAGCAAGCTTTTGTGTATAATCTTTTCCCTGTTTTTTAAAAAGAATTACCATGTCGATATTGTTGCTAATTGTTGTATATATATTCGCAATACTTCTTTTAAATATAATTTCATCTTCATTTTGGCATGTTATTTGATTTAGCTCATGGGCAATTGAGTTCAGACTATCGTACACATTTAATATTGAATCTGAATCACCAGAAATTACATAGGTTTGTATACTCTTGCTTACTGTATTGAAGTTGTTTGTTATTGTATTTATACTCTCAATGTTATGATATGTTTTGTCAAAGTAGTTATGGATAAAATTTACGTTCAATTGAATGAGAAGGTTTATAGCTACTGTTGTGAAAATAAATGTTACAATAAAAAACATTAGCTTTGCTCTGTAGGTTTTAAATGGTAAAAAGAACATAGTTTTGCTCACCAGCCTATTTCACTATTATTGAAGTTGGTATAAACTGCTTTTTAAAATGAACCTTTTCGAAATCTTTTATTGTTAAAACAGACCTTATCGCAAGCTCATCATAGTTTGGCATGATAAGGCAATCTATAAGCCCTTCATCTCTGTATCTTAGAAGTCTTGAATCATCGCCTGTGCCAATAAAGAGAAAGCTTGTGTCTTTTGGGTTTTTAACAAGACTGTCTATAAAAGCAAGGGTTTCAAGTTCTTCTGTTGTGTAATAGCAGTTATATTTAGGATTTCTTATTATTTCCTGAAGAAGCTTTTCAGACTTTGCATTTCCATACTCTATCACAAATGAGTCTATTGAAAACCGAATACCATATTGCTTTAAGTAACTCTTTATTCTTTCTTCTTCGAAATTGTCAGCAACTTTCTGGTTTATTGTATTTGTTATAAGTGCAATTCTCAGCTCATGAATTCCCTTTTGCTCAGCAAGCTTTTTTATATTCTGAGCAACAATCTTACCTTTTTGAAAATAGTCAAATCCAATTGTAATGTCAAAATAGTCCTTAAGATTTCTATTTAAAATAGAAATTATTTTTATCCCTTGATTTTGAAGATCATCTATAAGCCTTTTGATTTCAGGTGAGTTAAAAAGATCGCAAATGATTACAAAGTCAAACTTAGAAAAAAGAGCAAGCTTTAGCCCAAACGCTTCCTCAGATTCTGTTGCATAGAAGATGGTCTCTGTTAGCACCTTCTGTGATTGAGCGAATTGGTCAAATTCCTCTAAAAATTCTTTCCAATACATTTCATTTTTAGGCAGTATAACTGCACAACTTGTATAATTATTCTGTGAAAAATTATTTATATTGCTGATTCTCTTAAGAAGCAAAATATCACTTATAGAAAGCCACAACAAAATCAAAGCAAGCGCAGCTGCAGCTGTCAAAAGCAAGTATCTGAATATGGACTTTTTTGCAAAGGTCATTTTTTTACACTCTCCTTTACAAACTATTTTATCATCTATGTTTTAAGAATTAAACAACAATAAATAGTAAAAAAATGAGCACAAAAAATTGCAGTACAGCTTAGAAATTATTTGTACATATGAATAAAAAAATGAACAAAAAAACACAGTGAAATATTATAGATTTTAGTTTAAATTTATTGGTGAAATTAAATCTCATAATCAAAATTAAATATTATAGGGAGGTTTTGGTAAGTGTTTAACAAAAAGAAATTCTGGATAGCTGTAGTATCTTTGGTATTGGCAATTTCTCTTGTTTTGACTGGCTGTGGGAAGAAAAGTAGCGGTGGAGAAAACTCATCTGGTACAACATCAGAAGAGAAAAAGCCCTATATTGGTGTTGCGATCTACAAGTTTGACGACACATTCATGACAGGTGTCAGAAACGCGATAGCAAAAGCTGGTGAGGGCAAAGCTAAACTTGACTTTGTTGACAGCCAAAACTCTCAGTCAACACAAAATGACAAGATTGACTTATTCATCACTAAAAAAGTTGATGTGCTTGCAATCAACCCTGTTGACAGAACCGCTGCAGGCGTTTTAATCGACAAGGCAAAGCAGGCAAACATCCCAGTTGTATTCTTCAACAGAGAACCACTTCCAGAGGATATGAAAAAATGGGACAAAGTTTACTATGTAGGTGCAAAGGCTGAACAGTCTGGTACACTTCAGGGTGAGATTATGGCAGAATATTGGAAGTCTCATCCAGAAGCTGACAAAAACCATAATGGCATTATGGAATATGTTATGATTACTGGTGAGCCTGGGCATCAGGATGCAATCTTGAGAACAGAGTATTCAATAAAAGCAGTTGAGGCAGCTGGAATCAAAACTAAATGCTTAGCACAGGATACTGCAATGTGGGACAGAGTAAAAGGTCAGGAAAAGATGCAGGCGTTTTTAGCATCATTTGGTGATAAGATTGAAGCAGTTTTTGCTAACAATGACGATATGGCACTTGGCGCAATTGAGGCATTGAAAGCTGCAGGGTATTTTAAGAATGGAAAATATATTCCTGTTGTAGGTGTTGACGCAACAACCCCAGGGCTTCAAGCAGTTGAAGAAGGAACAATGTTGGGTACAGTTTTGAATGACGCAAAAGCACAAGGGAAAGCTGTTTTCAACTTGGCATATGTACTTGCAAAAGGAGAAAAACCAACAAAAGAAAATGTTGGCTTTGACATTACAGATGGAAAATACATCTGGATACCATATCAAAAAGTTACAAAAGAGAACTTAGAAGAAATGAAGAAATATGTAAATGAACAATAAAGTATAAACCATAAAGCCGCCACCTTGTCATAAAGCATATTTAAAAGATGGCAGGGTGGCGGTAATTTTGAATTGCTGTTTTTGACGAAAAAATTGTTTTAAGAGGTGTAATGCTATGGGAAGACCAGAGTATATTTTAGAGATGAATAACATTACAAAGGAATTTCCAGGTGTTAAAGCACTTGACAATGTCACAGTAAAGGTAAAAAAAGGAACTGTCCATGCACTTTTGGGCGAAAACGGTGCGGGAAAGTCCACCTTAATGAAGTGTCTATTTGGAATTTACAAGCCTGACAGTGGTGAGATCATATTAGATGGTCAGCATGTTAACATCCAAAGTCCGATTGACGCTATAAGACTTGGTATTTCAATGATCCACCAAGAACTTCAGCCGGTCCCTCAGAGAAGTGTGATGGAGAATATATGGCTTGGGAGATTTCCTCACATAAATGCGGGGCCTTTTAAGTTTGTTGACCACAGGAAAATGTACGAAGATACAAAAGCACTTTTGCAAAAGCTTGAGATAGATGTTGACCCAAGAGCGATTGTCGGCCAGCTTTCTGTTTCCAAAATTCAGCTTATTGAGATTGCAAAGGCTGTATCTTACAACTCAAAAGTTATTGTGATGGATGAGCCAACATCGTCTTTGACAGAAAATGAAGTTGAGCACCTTTTTAGGATAATAAGAGACCTAAAATCAAAAGGTGTTTCAATCATATATATCTCTCACAAGCTTGAAGAAATATTTGAGATAGCAGACGAAGTGACAATCATGCGTGATGGTAAAGTGGTTGGTTCATGGAATATATCTGAGCTCACACCTGATATGATGATTGCAAACATGGTTGGGCGTCAGATGTCAGACAGGTTCCCACAAAAGACAAATAAGCCCTCAGAGGTCATTTTAAGAGTTGAGAATTTGACATCTATTCATCCAAGGTCGTTTAAGAATGTTTCATTTGAACTTCGAAAAGGCGAAATTTTAGGAATTGGTGGTCTTGTTGGATCTCAGAGGACAGAGCTGGTTGAGGCTATATTTGGGCTAAGAAGTATCAAGGAGGGCAAGATATATATAAAAGGAAAAGAAGTGACTATAAAAAGTCCACAGGATGCAATTAAAAACAAGATTGCGCTTTTAACAGAGGATAGAAAACTCACAGGAATTATTCCAGAACTTAACATATTAGAAAATACAACATTAGCAAGTCTCAGGAAATATCTAAATGGTTTTAGACTTTTGAATGACAAAAGAAGAGTGATTGACACAGAAAACTTTATTAAGGTTTTGAAAATAAAAACTCCTTCATATAAAACACAGATAAAGAATCTTTCTGGTGGAAACCAGCAAAAAGTATTGATTGCACGTTGGCTTTTGACAGAACCAGAAATTCTTCTTTTAGATGAACCAACAAGGGGAATTGACGTTGGAGCAAAGTATGAGATTTACAATCTCATAAACCAGCTTGCAACAGAGGGAAAGAGCATTATCATGATTTCTTCTGAGATGCCAGAACTTTTAGGAATGTCTGACAGAATCCTTGTCATGTGCGAAGGTAGAGTTTCTGGTATCTTGGATCGAAAGGATGCAACAGAAGAAGAAATCATGCGACTTGCAACAAAATTCTCAGCGTAAATTATTTCTGAGGAGGTTAACTTCAAGATGACATCGGCAAAGAGAATAAGGCAAATATTGTCACTTGACTTTGTCAGTTAAGAGGTGTTTTTGAGCTAACAAAAAATAACAAAGTCTTAATTTATGCGGGTTTCAAGAAGAGAAAAATAAAAAATTTTAAAAAATGTAGGGACAAATTTTAGCTTAATATATACTGAATTTGCTTGACTTTTTAAATATTTTGTGGTACAATATAACAAACTATCTTCAAGGAGTTGCCATATGTTTGTCAAAATTCTTGACTTTGTCAGTTAAGAGGTGTTTTTGAGCTAACAAAAAATAACAAAGTCTTAATTTATGCGGGTTTCAAGAAGAGAAAAATAAAAAATTTTAAAAAATGTAGGGACAAATTTTAGCTTAATATATACTGAATTTGCTTGACTTTTTAAATATTTTGTGGTACAATATAACAAACTATCTTCAAGGAGTTGCCATATGTTTGTCAAAATTACTAATGCTGGCGGTTATCAGTATGTTAGGTTAGTCGAAAATTACCGTGAAAATGGTAAAGTAAAGCAAAGAGTACTATTTAACTTTGGTAGACTTGATATTCTCAAAGATGACCCCGCTTTTAAAAACATTGTAAAAAAACTATCTGATATTGTCGCTGAAACAACTACTGAGAATGCAAAAGCTGTTACTATTGAATCTGAAGAAGATATTTCGGATGCAGTTGTAAAAAACTGGGGATACATTGTATACAGAAAGTTATGGCAGGAGCTTGAAATTGATAAGTTTTTAAAAGGGAAAGCAGCAAAAGAGAGAAAGATAAAATTTGATGTAGACAAAGTAAGTTTTTTAATGACCATACAGAGATTGATAGAGCCAATGAGCAAACTAAGAACTTATCATCAGAGAAGCAAATATTTTGGATTTGAAGAGGATATAGATTTGAATCAATTGTACAGGTGTTTAGATTTTCTTGACAGTGTAAAAGAAGATTTAGAGACATACCTGTATCAGAGAAATAAAGACTTATTTAAGATGGTAGTTGATGTAGTGTTTTATGATGTGACGACAATATACTTTGAGAGTTGTAGAGCGGATGAACTTAAAAATTTTGGGTTTAGCAAAGACAACAAGGTAAATGAAGTGCAAGTTGTATTAGGGCTTTTGGTGGACAAAGAAGGCAGACCGATAGGGTATGAACTTTTTCCTGGTAATACGATAGATAGCAAGACGATGGTAAAGATACTGAGGAAGCTGAAGGAAAAATTTAGTATAGATAAGATAATAATAGTAGCAGACAAAGGGCTTAACAGCAGAATAAATTTAAAGATGATAAAAGAAGCTGGGTACGACTATATAGTAGCAAGCAGATTAAAGAATGCAAGTAAAGAAATTTTAGATGAAGTTTTTAATGAAGAAGGATATAAAAGACTTGATGGCAAAAGATGTTTGAATGCTGAAGAAATTTATGGTGATGAATTCAAATATAAGGTATTGGAAAGAACAAATATTGTCAAGGATGAAGAGGGTAAAGAGTTCAAAATAGAAGAGAATTTGATAATAACGTATTCAAGCAAGAGAGCCAAGAAAGACAAAGAAGACAGAGAGAGATTGGTAAGAAAAGCCAAAGAGCTTTTAGAGAACAAAGGAAGCATAACAGCCTTAGAAAAGAAAGGTGCAAGGAAATATTTGAAGAAGAAATCAAAATCAGAAGAATATGTATTGGATGAGGAAGCGATAAAACGAGATGAGAAATTTGACGGTTATTATGCAATTCAAACGAGCAAAAAGGATATGGATGTAGAAGAGGTTTTAGGAGCATATCACGATTTATGGAAGATAGAACAGTCATTCAGAGTAATGAAAAGCTGTTTAGAAGTGCGACCGATATATCACTTTACAGAAAGCAGAATAAAAGGACATTTTGTGATATGTTTTTTGGCATTTTTACTGCAAAGGACATTGGAATATATTTTGAGGAGAAAAGGTAAAGGAATAAGTAGTGAAAGGATAATGGAAGCAATATATTCAATGAACTTTTTTGAAATAGAGATAAAAGGGAAGAAATATTTGATAAAGCAAAAAATTGAGGGAGAAGCTGGAGATATACTGAATGTAATGAAGATAAAGGGTCCAAAAAACTTCATGACATATGAGGAAGGCTTAGAATTTATTGGTATTAGCAAATGATGTAGTGACAAAATTGAGGTCCATATTTTGTCAATCCCAGTCCTCCCAAGCTTTTTGAGCTTCAAACTGACAAAGTCAAGAGGAGGTTAACTTCAAGATGACATCGGCAAAGAGAATAAGGCAAATATTGTCACAAAATGCAATTTACTTTATTCTTCTTGCACTCATAATTATGATTGCGTTTATAAATCCTGAGTTTCTGTCATGGAGGTCTTTTAGAGATATATTACTTCAATCTTCGACAAGGGCGATAATTGCCCTTGGTATGAGCTTAGTGTTGATTACCGGTGGTGTTGATTTGTCAGCAGGAAGAGCTGTTGGTTTAGCTGCTGTTGTGTCAGCGTCGATGCTACAAACTGCTGACTATGCAAGAAAGTTCTTCCCAAACCTTCCACAGCTTCCACTGATAGTTCCTATATTAATTGCAATTGTAATTACCTTATTGTTTGGGCTTTTAAATGGTATAGTAATTTCGCGTTTGAGTTTACCACCGTTTATTGCAACTTTAGGTTCAATGGTAATCATCTATGGCGCAAACTCACTGTACTTTAACCTTCCACCGAACAACTCACAGCCAATAGGTGGTTTGAGGTCTGACTTTACAAACTTAGGTACAGGTTATATTGGAATTTCTGGTGAGTATTCAATCCCGTATATTGTTATAATCGCTTTAATTGTAGCAGTAGTTGTGTGGGTAATACTAAACAAAACAAGTATGGGGAAGAGCATCTATGCAGTTGGTGGTAATATCAATGCTGCAAGGGTTTCTGGTATAAATGTTGCAAAGGTATTAATATTTGTATATGCGTTTGCAGGGCTTTTATATGGCTTGGCAGGTGTTTTAGAAGCTGCGAGAACTGGTGGTGCAACAAACAACTATGGTAACATGTATGAGCTTGATGCTATCGCAGCCTGCGTTGTTGGTGGCGTTTCAACAACAGGTGGAATTGGAACAGTGCCTGGTGTTTTGGCAGGTGTTTTGATATTTAGTGTTATAAACTATGGTCTTACATTTATTGGTGTTGATCCATACTGGCAACTGATTATAAAAGGTCTTATCATAGTTGTTGCTGTTGCTCTTGATATAAGAAAGTATTTGGCAAGGAGATAAAGATAACAGAGGCTTGTGCTAAACAAGTTTGCACAAGCCTCGTTTTTTTTTAGCTTCTAAACAGCACCTTTTCATTTTCAAACATCTTTGATGCAAAACTTATTGAAATAGCAATGTAGACCAAAGATGACACTACAAAAAGTGCAAGGTGCTGCAAGTTTATAATGTCGTAAATTAGCTCCTTCAGTATGGAAATAGCATTCACAAGTGGCAAGACAAAATAGGTACTTGTAAGCTCATTTGGCATCTTGTACATTGTAAGGTATGGTGGGATTACAACAATGATGCTAATAGGTGAAAGGTAAGTCTGTCCTTCTTTGAAAGACCTTGCGTATGCTGCAATTGCAACCTCAATTGCAGCAAAAATTATTGCTGTCAAGATTACCACAATTAGCATAATCAATATTGTGAGTGGAGATACTTTGTAATCCAGTATAGGACCGTTTTTAAGAGCACTACCAAGGACATTTGGTAACGCAATGAATGACACAATTACTCCTACAAGAGAAGAAAAACCGGCCAAAAGTGCCATGAAACTCACTGCTAAATACTTTCCTGTGACAAGTGATGTCCTTGTTGCAGCTGTTGTCAGAAGCGGCTCTAAAGTTCCTCTTTCTTTTTCGCCGGCTGTGATATCAATTGCAGCGTTCATACCACCAACAGCAACCCACAGTGTTAAAAACATCGGTAGCAGAAAAGATAGAAATGTTGCAGACTGTTTTTGCGGCGGTGCAACATTTTCTTTCTTTATCACAATTGGCTCAATGATTGATGGGTCTAAATTCTTTTGAATGAGTCTTCTTTTTGTTATTTCTTTTGAGAGATTGTTAATCATTTCAGTTAACATACTTCCCACATTTGAAAATTTCATGTCAGCGTCATTTGTCAAAATCTTCACCTGAACCTGTTTTTCCTGGAGAATTAGCTTTTCGAAATCTTTTGGGATTATTAGCACTGCTTTTATATTACCATCTTGTAGATCCTTTTTTGGATTTTTGGAATCTACCATCTGAAACTCAGATTTTTGAATCATCTGGGTTAGCATTTTTGAGTTTTCTTTTCCAAGTACCGCAATGGGAGTTTTCTGCAGTTTTACTTCATACGCAGATTTTGCAGCGACTGTGGAAATTATAAATATCACAGGAATAAACAGCATTGGCAAAACTATGCCAACCAGCAAAGCCTTTCTATCCCTGAACGCATCTTTGAGCTCTTTTTTAAACACAATCCACACATGCTTCATATTTATTCTCATCTGTTATCACCTACCAATCTAATAAATACATCTTCAAAGCTTGCACCAGAAAATCTTTGCTTTATCTCATCAATTGTGCCAATTGCAACAAGCTTTCCTTTGTGTATTATTGCAACCCTGTCACAAAGCTTTTCGACCTCACTCATTGTGTGGCTTGAAAAAATGATAGTCCTTCCTTCTTGTTTGCAAAGCCTTATAAAGTCATGCACCTCTTTTGCACTTGATACATCCAAAGAGTTTGTCGGCTCATCAAAAAGCATCACTTCTGGATTGTGAATTATTGACCTTAAAAAGCACACCTTCTGCTTCATACCTTTTGAAAATGTTCCGGCAGGTTTGTCGATATAGTCCTGCATTCCAAAGCTTTCAGATAGCTCATCAATCCTCTTTTTAATCTCATTCTTTTTCATATCGTGTAAGAGCCCAAAATATTCAATGTTCTCCCGGGCAGTTAGCCTACTATATAGTCCGCTCTCACTTCCAAAAAGAATTCCTATCTTTCTTCTTACCTTTTCAGGTTCTTTTGTGATGTCAAGCCCGTCAATTATAGCAGTGCCATGTGTGGGTTTTATCATTGTAGCAAGCATCCTGAGAGTTGTTGTCTTGCCAGCACCGTTTTCGCCAAGAAGCCCAAAGATTTCACCCTTGTTGATGGTAAAAGATAGCCTGTCAACCGCCCTGACTTTTCCAAAGTCTTTGGTAAGTTCAATGAGTTGAATCATACACAAAGTAGCCTCCTTTTTACATATTTTTGATAGGCACTATTTATAATTTTTAAAGCACCTATTTTTGTATATCACCCCTCCTGTCTGTAGAATGAAGCAGAAACAGCGATGTATGAACTAATGAGCAAAATTATCGAAATCAGCAAATATATTGGTGACCAGAGACTATTTTTGTACAGATTCACAATAGATGCTATTAAATTGTCGTTTGATGCTGTTGCAGTTTCTGCTAAAGCTAATACTGTTATAAGAATAATCAAGAGAAAGAAAGGTAATAGCCCATACAACAATTCTGATAATGATTTTAACATTTTGTTTTTAACAAAATGCGGAAAAGAATAAAGTAATGAAAACAAAGAAATAAATAATAAGTTAGTGGCAAGTGGTGAAACTAAGAACAAAAATACATTAAATTCAATACTATTTGGTTTGCTAAAAATTGCAAACAAGTTTGAGATAAAAAAGGCAGAGCAGTATAAGAATGAAAAAATAATATCATTGGTAAATATCCAAAAAGCAATTGTTTTTCTTTTTACAGGCAACAAAAAGTAAAATTTTAAAACAGAATCCAATATATAGTTAGATTTTACATAACTTTTATCAAAAAATAAAGCTATTTTAAAAGTTACAAAAACTACTGGAATAAGAAGAGAGAATGCAATTACAAATGCAGAATATGCATTTCTATCAAAATTATTGCTATTATCATTTAACAGAAAGAAATTTAAACAAAACCAGAGGACTGTAAAAAATCCGATAATTAAAAGATGTATTTTAATCTCACTGGGATGAGGCATAAATTTATGCATTTATTTCACCTCACGTTATACATAACTTTTCCGCTGTAAATTTATAAAAATGCAGTTTAGATTTCTCGCCTGTAAATTGCAGCTTTGTTTACAATAAATGAAATTAAAAACAGTATTATTGATACAAATAAGACTATTAAAGCACTTTTATGGTTTGTATATAAATTTGTAATAAATTTTTCCTCTCTTTTATGAATTTCTGAAAGACGAAGACCAAACCAGAAAGGTATGTAAGCAAATAATATTACTGCAATGTTTATAATAGTATTATAGATTGTTTGGAAAGCCGAATTTTTGATAAAGTAAAGCAGTGAATATAAAATAGTATAGATAGAATACCATATAAGTACAAAAGAAAAAATCCCAACAAAAAACAAATTGAAGTTGTATGAATAAGAATAATTAAACACTTTTAAGATTAGCATTCCGGTGTTAAGAAAGAGAATATATATTAAGATTAGAATAACATCTGAAATAAGCTCCAAAGTAACAATCTTATTTCTTCTAATAGGCAGTAAAAAAAGCAGAGAAGAATAAGATATACTGCCATACATTTCACGGAGTTTTGTATTTTGAGCAAAAAAACTTGATTTTATTGTAAGCAGCATTACTAAAACGAACATGCTATAAATAGTTGCAAAAAATATAAAAGTATCAATTTTACCTGTTTTATTAATAAGCAGGGCAATAAACAAAAGAAAAATAAGAAAAACAATACCTGGAATAATCTTATTCTTTTTGAATAATTTAAAGTAAACAAGCATTTTTAACCTCGCTCCTTTAGGATTTATTTTGAAAATCACTGTTTGAAAGAATTCTGTATGAAATAATATATGAAATAACCATTAATACAGCAATATATGCAAGCGAAAAAGTTGTCAGTATCCATATTGACTCAAAAATTTTAATTTTATGATACAAAATTTGCAAAGGTTCAGCAAAAACAAAAGGTACTCCAAAGTAAAAACAAAACAGAAGAAATATTGTATACAAGTTTTTTTGAGCTGATTTTCTAAATGCAATAAAAACAGGCTGAAGAACTGTTATCATAACAAATTCTGTAAATATATATGACAAAAGTTTGCTGTTAAACTCATGTATAAGGTAAGAAGAATCAATATTAACTATAAATAAATATCCAATCAGACTAATAAATTGAAATATTAGCAATAAAAATCCATCTTTTAAAAATCGACTAATTATAATTTACCATTTTTTAATAGGCAAAAGCAAACTCAAAGATATTTCATACGAAAAACTATTTGACGTAAAAGGGTTATTTAACATGGTAAATGTAAGAAAAATAGCTACAAAAAAGTAAGATAAATATTCTTCCCAGAATATAGTAGCAGATGCTGGTGGATTTAATAGGCTACCAACTATCCAAAGAATAATAATGTATAGAAAGAAATACAAAATAGATGTATATATACTTTTTCTATAGAGTTTCCAAAACTTCATCCTTTTCATCCCTTCTCACAAGCATTACATAGAACTTTTCAATTGATGGTTTTTCAACAACAAAGCCTGGCTCAATAAACTTTTCAATTTCATTCTTTTTGCAAAGAGCTTCAAACGAAAATGAACCTTTTTTACAAGATAAAACTATACTTTGTGGGATTTTGTTACTCTCTGAAGCAGGTCCTTTTACTATACAATAATCCTCTTCAATGCTTTCATGCGATGATGAAAAGATGATTTTGCCATTATCTATGATTGTCACAAAGTCTGCAACATTCTCAATATCAGAGACTATATGAGTTGAGTAGAAGACAGCCTTTTCTTCAGACTGGACAAAACTCTGCAGAATCTCAACAAACTGATTCCTTGCAACAGGGTCAAGCCCAGATGTTGGTTCATCTAAAATCAAAAAGTCAGGTCTTATAGATAGAGCTAGAGCGATAGACAGTTTCATCACAGTTCCTTTTGAGAGATGAATTATCTTTTTGTTCTGGTCAATTTCAAAAAGGTCACAGAGCTTGTTGTAAAGCCTATCATCCCAATTTTTGTAAAATGACTTCATTATCTCTTTTACATCTTTCGGTTTTAACTGACCCGGCAAAATTGGAGTTTCTAATACAACTCCAAGCCTTTGTTTTATCTCAATTTCATCACAATTAAAAGGCTTTTCGAATATGAAAACCTCTCCACTTTCCTTTTTTGCAAGGTCAAGTATACACTTTATCAAAGTGGTTTTTCCGGCACCGTTTTTTCCCAGAAGTCCCATGATATAGCCGCTTTCTAAGGTAAGTTCTGGTATTTCAAGACGAAAGTTTTTATACGATTTTGTAAGGTTTTTAACCATCAGAGCAATCATACTTTATCTTCCTCTCTTCTGTACAGTCTTTCAATTATTTCTAAAAGATTTTTAAGATCAACTCCAAAAATTTTTGCCTTCTTGACAATATGTTTTAAATCATTTTCAATTTCTTGAAGACCGAAAAGAGAAAGTTTTTCTTTGTCAATATCAGCAACAAATGTGCCTCTTGCAGGAACGGTAATTATAAAACCCTCTTTTTCAAGCTCTTCGTACGCTCTTTTTGTTGTGATAACACTTACATTCAGCTCTTTTGCCAAAACTCTGATTGACGGAAGACTATCACCTTTTTTTAGGTTTCCTCTTAAAATTTCCTGTTTTATCTGATTTTTTATCTGCTCATATATTGGCTGGTTAGATGTCTGCGATATAACTATGTTTATCACATTGTCATTGCTCCTTTTGATACTGTATATATACAGTATATACAGTAGAGGTTAAGTTGTCAATAGGGTTTTTAAAGACCATCTTAAGGCATGAAATGGCAAAGTCTATCCAAAGGACCTCATAAAAGTTATTTATCATGGCTCTGAAAGAAAACACAGGAGAGTGATTTGAGCAATTTGCAAGAGGAAGATGAAAAGTATGGTTCGAATAGAGAGGACTACGACGATAAAAACGAAGAAGCAATTTTCAGAAAAGAATTTGTAGGAATTCTTAATAACAAAAAGCAAAATAAAAACAAAGCAAGTTGCAAAAAATACAATGACAGTTAAATAAATACTATTTGGAAATTTTAGTTATTTTGCAGCGAACCTAAAAATAAATGCTGAAGGTAAATATTTTGTCAATCCTGCAAAAGAAGCTAATTTGTCATTTACATCCAAAACCCAACTTGACCTTTGCTGCAAATAAAATTAGTTGCATATCGAATTACAAAAGGGTATAATTATAGACAGTAGCTGGTTTATGAGTTTTTTTAAAAATGTGGGTTTTATCTGAACTATTAGGGATGTAAACTCGGATGTTTCGTTGAATCCACCAACGGGTGTACCTAGTTTTATCTGAACTATTAGGGATGTAAACTGCAATAGAAATACAACGCCTCCTCAATACATCCAAGTTTTATCTGAACTATTAGGGATGTAAACAATTTTGTGATTTGATAGTTAAGCGTTATTATGATGTTAGTTTTATCTGAACTATTAGGGATGTAAACTGGTTATGTCAAATTTATCTGGTATGAAGAAGTTGACGAGTTTTATCTGAACTATTAGGGATGTAAACGCAAGAATTATTTCTGCTGCAGCTGCACCACTCAAAGTTTTATCTGAACTATTAGGGATGTAAACCCTAATTGCAGATTATTAGCAATTTCAATTTTATCCATGTTTTATCTGAACTATTAGGGATGTAAACTTCTCATCAGGAATCAATTCAAGTGTTTTGTTTCTTGTTTTATCTGAACTATTAGGGATGTAAACATTTCTTTAGCTGAAAATATTTTCCGTGTAAATTCTAGTTTTATCTGAACTATTAGGGATGTAAACAACTAATATCGCACTGAGCCAAACAGGCAAAAATATTGTTTTATCTGAACTATTAGGGATGTAAACAGAGGTAACGTTGTTGTTGTATCTTGTACAACAAAATGTTTTATCTGAACTATTAGGGATGTAAACGTGATTATGGGTGCTAAAACGTTGTCTGCACCAATGAGTTTTATCTGAACTATTAGGGATGTAAACGACATATCATTTCGAGGATGAGGATATTAGCTGTATTCGTTTTATCTGAACTATTAGGGATGTAAACTTCTGAGCAAACTTTTGAGAATCTTTCATTACAGAAGTTTTATCTGAACTATTAGGGATGTAAACATCAAACGCTTCAACTCATGACGGGGTTATCGAGGGGTTTTATCTGAACTATTAGGGATGTAAACCTAATAATGAGGTGATTTAATATGTTTAAGCTTGAAAGTTTTATCTGAACTATTAGGGATGTAAACTGGGATGTATTAAACTAAGTATTAAACTAACAAAAGAGTTTTATCTGAACTATTAGGGATGTAAACACAATTAAACAATACATCGAAGAAAGATTAAAACAGTTTTATCTGAACTATTAGGGATGTAAACTCTTGTAAGGAGGTGAGTATCAAATGGTTGAGGAAAGTTTTATCTGAACTATTAGGGATGTAAACGCGATTAACCGCTCGCTGTCAGCGTAAGTTTGTATGCAGTTTTATCTGAACTATTAGGGATGTAAACAGCTATGATATGAGCCTGTACGTCTTTAACGTTGTCTGGTTTTATCTGAACTATTAGGGATGTAAACTGCTTAAATCTATGTTAAACAATGATGTCTTTTCATTGTTTTATCTGAACTATTAGGGATGTAAACTTTTTACTAAAGCTGCCTTAATTGCTTTATTTGCAATGGTTTTATCTGAACTATTAGGGATGTAAACGATATATTTCATGAAATATATACAACCGTCGTCTTGGTTTTATCTGAACTATTAGGGATGTAAACGCTTTTTTGCAGATGATAGCTGATAGTAGCTTGAAGGTTTTATCTGAACTATTAGGGATGTAAACATTCTTACCGCATACAGGTCTGTGAGCCCTGTTACAGGTTTTATCTGAACTATTAGGGATGTAAACCAAGAAGCTGTAAGAAAAATGTATACTGTGACTCTGGTTTTATCTGAACTATTAGGGATGTAAACGTTTGAATTGTACCTGCAGTTATTCCTTCTGTCATCAGTTTTATCTGAACTATTAGGGATGTAAACTATAACCTGTTCGTATTGTCTACCTAACTCCTGCGTGAGTTTTATCTGAACTATTAGGGATGTAAACAACATTAGTGTCGCTACAAAATCTTTGCAGTCTTTGGTTTTATCTGAACTATTAGGGATGTAAACTTATCTCTTAGCCATTGAAACAATCTATTTTGCCCTAGTTTTATCTGAACTATTAGGGATGTAAACATATTTGTGTACATAAAACGCATTTAAATTGTTGCATTGTTTTATCTGAACTATTAGGGATGTAAACGCTGAGTAAAATATTGCACCTATTTCTATTAATTTTTGTTTTATCTGAACTATTAGGGATGTAAACTCGCCTTTGTGTTCCTGCCGTTCGCTACCTCCGTAGTTTTATCTGAACTATTAGGGATGTAAACTTACATCACTCGGCCACTATGTTGCCGGGTGTGTGTTGGTTTTATCTGAACTATTAGGGATGTAAACTTAGCACCCGGTCATATTCAATTAAAAGACACAAAGAGTTTTATCTGAACTATTAGGGATGTAAACTTTGAAAGCATAGAAGCACCCAAAAGAGACAAAAAAGGTTTTATCTGAACTATTAGGGATGTAAACGAGGTTAAACGAGCCGTTTGCTGTAAACGGGCAAGTGTTTTATCTGAACTATTAGGGATGTAAACGTTATTATCTCTGTGTTCTTAAGTTTCATTATTCTTGGTTTTATCTGAACTATTAGGGATGTAAACTTAGCGTTTGCGAACTGAGCATTGTCGAGTACCTGAGTTTTATCTGAACTATTAGGGATGTAAACATTATTTTTAGTTCAAAACATTTTTAAGTGTTCTTGAGTTTTATCTGAACTATTAGGGATGTAAACGAAAAAGACAAGGAAGCGGTCAAACGCAAAATAGCTGGTTTTATCTGAACTATTAGGGATGTAAACAAATCCGATATCTAATGTTTTGGCAGGCAAGGAACAAGTTTTATCTGAACTATTAGGGATGTAAACAAGGTGTTGGATTTCAAAAATGAAGAATTTGGACAAGGTTTTATCTGAACTATTAGGGATGTAAACCTAAAATACCTCATGATAAGTAGCATGTGTTTCTTTTGTTTTATCTGAACTATTAGGGATGTAAACGTTGTTGTGTTTAGCAATGCAGAACTGCCAAACGTTGGTTTTATCTGAACTATTAGGGATGTAAACGTTCGCAGCATATCGTATACGAATTGGAGATTTGTATGTTTTATCTGAACTATTAGGGATGTAAACGTGGGCCGTCTGGTCAGGTTTCACCGGTTTAGTGCCGGGTTTTATCTGAACTATTAGGGATGTAAACGGAACACACCGCCCTGGTAGTATATTTCTGTGTTACGTTTTATCTGAACTATTAGGGATGTAAACTATAGTCATGTAACTTTTTCGTACAACAAGTTCCTTTGTTTTATCTGAACTATTAGGGATGTAAACCCATGTCCTTTATCCATAGCCCTAAGCCTGTAAGCTTGTTTTATCTGAACTATTAGGGATGTAAACAATGCTCGCTGGTCTCCTTTCGTTTTCTGCATTATCTGTTTTATCTGAACTATTAGGGATGTAAACTTACTACTTTATGATTTTTAACTTTGCTAGTACCATGTTTTATCTGAACTATTAGGGATGTAAACAGCAGTGCTTGGCTTTTATAGGGTTTGAGAAAACCTTGTTTTATCTGAACTATTAGGGATGTAAACGTTGTTAAAGAGTATATAGTTCTTACTGAATTCGCCTAGTTTTATCTGAACTATTAGGGATGTAAACGTGAAACCTGACCAGACGGCCAGCTGGCCGTCCAACTCCGAGTTTTATCTGAACTATTAGGGATGTAAACAAATCCTTTGTCTTACCAACCTGTTTAACTCTTTGACGTTTTATCTGAACTATTAGGGATGTAAACGCAAAACTATTTCTCCGCTCGGACCACAGTCAATTTCGTTTTATCTGAACTATTAGGGATGTAAACGTTCGCTGGGGGCAAATTGCTAACTATATAGAGGTTGTTTTATCTGAACTATTAGGGATGTAAACGACAGTTCTGACTTATATCCTGCACGCCACAAGCAGGTTTTATCTGAACTATTAGGGATGTAAACACACAGAATTTTACACAGGCAGGTAATGAAGAATGAGTTTTATCTGAACTATTAGGGATGTAAACACAGTAAACTGCAATGCATTGCTTATGAAAGACCTTGTTTTATCTGAACTATTAGGGATGTAAACATATACTGCTCATACAACCCCTTGTTTTCTTCAAATGGTTTTATCTGAACTATTAGGGATGTAAACACATACAAACTTGCAATATACTGGTCTGCAGCGTCTGGTTTTATCTGAACTATTAGGGATGTAAACATTGCTGAAAAGTACACTAACTTGTGCCCCTGAGGAGTTTTATCTGAACTATTAGGGATGTAAACTTAGATTCGAATAAAGTTCAAATTTGGGTAGATAATGTTTTATCTGAACTATTAGGGATGTAAACATTTTTATTGGCAGGACGTTGAATGGGAATATACGCCAGTTTTATCTGAACTATTAGGGATGTAAACTATATTTAACCCACCTACACTTATAGTTGTCCATATACGTTTTATCTGAACTATTAGGGATGTAAACACCAATCACAGAAGGCGTTGAGTTGTTTTATATAGTTCAGTTTTATCTGAACTATTAGGGATGTAAACCTTGGTTTGTAGAAAAAAGCAAGTGGAAAATCCAAAACGTTTTATCTGAACTATTAGGGATGTAAACCAAGCAAAATTAGCTGCCCACTTGGACCGCAATCGTATGTTTTATCTGAACTATTAGGGATGTAAACCTCTTCAACTATAATGGTCGCTAACTCATCGGCTTTGGTTTTATCTGAACTATTAGGGATGTAAACGTGTGTGTCACTCGTTATTACGTATATCGCAATCTTGTTTTATCTGAACTATTAGGGATGTAAACAAAGATAGTTTCAACGCTTTCAAAACTGCTTCCTGAAGTTTTATCTGAACTATTAGGGATGTAAACTTTCAAGCAGGTATTGTTGCAATGACAAAAGACAATGGTTTTATCTGAACTATTAGGGATGTAAACACGTTCATGCTGTACAATCGCATACGGCAGGTCATAGTTTTATCTGAACTATTAGGGATGTAAACGGCTAACCTCTAAAACATTTTTTTCTGGTGGTTTATAGTTTTATCTGAACTATTAGGGATGTAAACTTCTTTTACTTTTTTGTATCAGTGATAGTAATTATTAGTTTTATCTGAACTATTAGGGATGTAAACCCAAATAAAACCTCGTCCTGCGTCGCCTCTACAAACGTTTTATCTGAACTATTAGGGATGTAAACCTTCTTTTTTGCTCTTCTAAAGGCTTTTATGCGCTTCTAGTTTTATCTGAACTATTAGGGATGTAAACCATAGATTCTTTTGTCAACACTTAATTTTTCACAAAGTTTTATCTGAACTATTAGGGATGTAAACGAATTTCGAGAAAAAGAGTTTTTAGCATTCATAGATTAGTTTTATCTGAACTATTAGGGATGTAAACACTGTATTTTTGTTGCAGGGGCAGAAAGGCAATATATAGTTTTATCTGAACTATTAGGGATGTAAACACGGCTCACATTGGTCCAAAAAGAAAACATATGGCTGGGTTTTATCTGAACTATTAGGGATGTAAACTACGGTATTAATTGCAGCTTTCCACTCCTAATCTGCTGTTTTATCTGAACTATTAGGGATGTAAACATCTTATCGCCGAAAGAATCGACTGCAAGGCTATATGTTTTATCTGAACTATTAGGGATGTAAACGAAATTTGATAATCCGGTACCTGACGATTGGGAACAGGTTTTATCTGAACTATTAGGGATGTAAACTTTTTCGTTAAAATACGAGGCATTTATGAACGTTTAAAGTTTTATCTGAACTATTAGGGATGTAAACACACTGTACGCATTATGACCGTATACATGAGCTCCAAGTTTTATCTGAACTATTAGGGATGTAAACTATATCGAACTCAGCAAAACCTGTTGCTATATATAGTTTTATCTGAACTATTAGGGATGTAAACTGAAGGGCTAATCAATTTTGCGACACAGCAGATTGTAGTTTTATCTGAACTATTAGGGATGTAAACTATCTTATTCTCAAAGATTTAGATACTTTGATTTGCGTTTTATCTGAACTATCAGGGATGTAAACCCAGTCGGAATTCGTATTCTGTCGAATGAAAAAGGTAAGTTTTATCTGAACTATTAGGGATGTAAACTTGATGCGAACAAGGAAAAACTGTATCGTTGCACCTTCGTTTTATCTGAACTATTAGGGATGTAAACTGTAATCGCATCTGCTGTAATGTTTTTAAAGTTGTATGGTTTTATCTGAACTATTAGGGATGTAAACGTGTTAAACCTCCATCTTCGGTTATCTCATATATTAGTTTTATCTGAACTATTAGGGATGTAAACATTTTCATTGACAACAGGGAGTCTGTGACAAAGTTAAGTTTTATCTGAACTATTAGGGATGTAAACAATTAATGTTTTCTCGTCTATCCCTATGAGTCCGCAAGTTTTATCTGAACTATTAGGGATGTAAACATGCCCAACCTGTGTCATGTAAATTGAAATAAACATCGTGTTTTATCTGAACTATTAGGGATGTAAACCTGTCTTACTTCAAATTTTTCCTCTTTTTCCAACCCTGTTTTATCTGAACTATTAGGGATGTAAACAAATCCCGTAACGTCTGGTAATGTTAATCATTATAAGGTTTTATCTGAACTATTAGGGATGTAAACGCAGTATACAGCAAACCCAGTTGGCGTGGGCGGGGCGGTTTTATCTGAACTATTAGGGATGTAAACATATCACTAAAAGATTTCAAAAAGACATTAAGCGATTGTTTTATCTGAACTATTAGGGATGTAAACGCTATGGGAAAGACTACATTCAGCTTAAACATAGCGAGTTTTATCTGAACTATTAGGGATGTAAACTTTGTCTTTGCAATTTTAGCTTATCTCATAGCAAGCTACGTTTTATCTGAACTATTAGGGATGTAAACTCGAGACTGTGACTTTCACTTGCAAGCGGTTCAAATTGTTTTATCTGAACTATTAGGGATGTAAACACACAGGCTTGTTTTATAAACGCTTTATTCTTGGCGTTTTATCTGAACTATTAGGGATGTAAACACGTGCCTGAGGATTGACAAAGGCTCATCAATTTCTTGTTTTATCTGAACTATTAGGGATGTAAACATAATAGAAAGTCCTGGGACTTATTTCACACTCTTTAGTTTTATCTGAACTATTAGGGATGTAAACTTGCTGCTTGAAGTTTGAAGTAATCTTTTTTGTGCTCTAGTTTTATCTGAACTATTAGGGATGTAAACATTTCAGCATATGGGTCATGTTCTGTATCGTCTCCTGTTTTATCTGAACTATTAGGGATGTAAACGGAGAAAAAAGTGTAATTCATTGTTTTACGATTCTTGTTTTATCTGAACTATTAGGGATGTAAACGAAAACGCTTATAAAAAAATTAGCTTTGCTCTATATCAGTTTTATCTGAACTATTAGGGATGTAAACCTTTTATGAGGTTGTTTAAGTCATCATAATAACGCTGAGTTTTATCTGAACTATTAGGGATGTAAACGGTTTTGAAAGCTGGGCAAGTTGGACAGGCAGCAGGCGTTTTATCTGAACTATTAGGGATGTAAACAAATAGTTGGTTTGAAGAAACAGTTGATGAATTAATAAGTTTTATCTGAACTATTAGGGATGTAAACAGCATTGACGCTTGGCTTATGTAGGGGTAGAGAAAACGTTTTATCTGAACTATTAGGGATGTAAACGTTAGCTGTAATTACTACCAAGGCTTCTGGTCTGATTGTTTTATCTGAACTATTAGGGATGTAAACATTGGTGGGCGCAGAAAGAGATTGCATAGGTATATAGTTTTATCTGAACTATTAGGGATGTAAACTTTCTAAACTTGACTGTTTTTCCTTCGTTCTTTGCTAGTTTTATCTGAACTATTAGGGATGTAAACTTTCATTGCCGCTTTTAGCATTTCGTCAAGCTTTAGTTTTATCTGAACTATTAGGGATGTAAACCAAGAACAGCAACAAAAAAAGCGGGGCACGACGCCCGTTTTATCTGAACTATTAGGGATGTAAACTTTTTCTGGGTTTTTCTTTCTGCTTTGTGCTATTTGGAGTTTTATCTGAACTATTAGGGATGTAAACCAGGTACATTTAATCATTTTGATACCTCCTTCTTTGTTTTATCTGAACTATTAGGGATGTAAACCAATGCCATGAAGCGTATTTATCATCGACAGTTTGTAGTTTTATCTGAACTATTAGGGATGTAAACAAACCTGTTTCATTTGTTGTCGGTAAAACCATTCAGTGTTTTATCTGAACTATTAGGGATGTAAACATTCGTGAACCAGACGGAACTTTGAACGAGAATGGGGGTTTTATCTGAACTATTAGGGATGTAAACCCAGAAAGCTTATATCGTTATGCAGGTTTAAAACCACGTTTTATCTGAACTATTAGGGATGTAAACGATTTAAACTGTGTTGAATGTTGCTATAATCCGCAGTTTTATCTGAACTATTAGGGATGTAAACTCAGATTATTGAAAAGTTGATTGATAAGCTTAAAAAGTTTTATCTGAACTATTAGGGATGTAAACTTCTTTTGCTTTTTCAGCGTTTTTTGCCGTTTTTTCAGTTTTATCTGAACTATTAGGGATGTAAACACTAATTGCTCATATTGCCTTGTTCGCTCTGGATTATAGTTTTATCTGAACTATTAGGGATGTAAACCAAAGATTATTGAACAGGCTGAAAGCACAATTGGAAGTTTTATCTGAACTATTAGGGATGTAAACAGTTATTACAAACCTTGGCAGTATATTTGGGTGTACCCAGTTTTATCTGAACTATTAGGGATGTAAACCAAACACCTTTTGATTTTAGGTCTCTTATTATCCTAAAAAGTTTTATCTGAACTATTAGGGATGTAAACAATTCCTGCATCTCTTTAACCCAGTACTGACTATTCCGTTTTATCTGAACTATTAGGGATGTAAACTTTTTATTTTCCTGCTCTTTTCACTTACTATTATACGTTTTATCTGAACTATTAGGGATGTAAACATGCCCGGGCTGCCGTCGCTTTGCCCCTGAGCGTTCGTTTTATCTGAACTATTAGGGATGTAAACATAGCTGGGAAGTCAAATTCCCGATAGGGAGACCTCGTTTTATCTGAACTATTAGGGATGTAAACTCGTTATTGAAATACTGCTATGGCCTAACCTTTCACTGTTTTATCTGAACTATTAGGGATGTAAACGGGAATTGACTTCCTTGGGTATCGTATTTGGCCAACAGTTTTATCTGAACTATTAGGGATGTAAACCTGGTATGTAAAAAAGAGGCTACACATCAAACCAGCCGTTTTATCTGAACTATTAGGGATGTAAACGACACGGATTTAAGCTGGTTATCGGTGGTTCTTTCAAGAAAGTTTTATCTGAACTATTAGGGATGTAAACGACAGTGAATTAGAGAGGTTACAGCGTTACGACCAGGTTTTATCTGAACTATTAGGGATGTAAACAAATTTATGCTAATTGCGAGTAAACTGCACTATTCAGGTTTTATCTGAACTATTAGGGATGTAAACGTAAGCTTTCAAGTTTACACTGACGCAGCGGATACTTGGTTTTATCTGAACTATTAGGGATGTAAACCTGATTATTGCAATTACTACTGCTGGCTATGATAGAAGTTTTATCTGAACTATTAGGGATGTAAACAATAGGGCTGGTCTTTATTTTTGTCTATCTTGTAGTTTTATCTGAACTATTAGGGATGTAAACACATATTTCGGTAGCCCTCAGGTACCCCCTGAGCTATGTTTTATCTGAACTATTAGGGATGTAAACATGGTACAAAAACTGGCTGACGTTTTAAGTATGCTTGGTTTTATCTGAACTATTAGGGATGTAAACGTGTCAACTGGTGCTTGTCTTTGTGATTTCCCCTGGTTTTATCTGAACTATTAGGGATGTAAACCTGCAGGAATTTAAACAAAAATTCAACGTTTAAGGGGGGTTTTATCTGAACTATTAGGGATGTAAACAGGTGGTGAGATGATGTGGCGAAGTTTGATTGGGAAAGTTTTATCTGAACTATTAGGGATGTAAACGCATTGTTCTAAATCACTTGCACTCTAAAACTCTGGGTTTTATCTGAACTATTAGGGATGTAAACTCGCTTATCTCTCCATTGAAAAGTTTTGAGCTTACTTTGTTTTATCTGAACTATTAGGGATGTAAACGTGCCCCGCTGGTGTTATTTGATGCGAACAAGTATGAGTTTTATCTGAACTATTAGGGATGTAAACAACGGTTTGGGTAACGGTTTGGGGAACGGTTTGCCTAAGTTTTATCTGAACTATTAGGGATGTAAACATTTATATTCCATTTTTGCTTGCTGTAACAACTGGTAGTTTTATCTGAACTATTAGGGATGTAAACGTGGTAAGGGCTATCTGGGTTTGTCGTTACAAAAACCGTTTTATCTGAACTATTAGGGATGTAAACAACGATGATAGAGAAGGAGTTTGGGAACATGCTGCAAGTTTTATCTGAACTATTAGGGATGTAAACACTCCACACCTACCCTTTGTAGCCTTCCCTTTGGGGTTTTATCTGAACTATTAGGGATGTAAACTATCTTTCTCGTTGTCCCTTTGCAACTGTTTTTCAAGTTTTATCTGAACTATTAGGGATGTAAACAGGCCATTACGGTATCATCGTGATAACCCTCAGAAGCGTTTTATCTGAACTATTAGGGATGTAAACGTCTAATTTTTGTATCAGCTGGTAGTGTTGTTTGTATCAGTTTTATCTGAACTATTAGGGATGTAAACTTGAATGTGTTGAAGCGTGCTTGTTACAGTAAAATGAAAGTTTTATCTGAACTATTAGGGATGTAAACGCTGCGAACAAGACAGCGTATCAGGGTGCAACTGGAGTTTTATCTGAACTATTAGGGATGTAAACGCTGCATCTTTGATTTCTTCTATCTCGCTCATTCATGTTTTATCTGAACTATTAGGGATGTAAACAAAGGTAGGCTACAACAGGCACGGGCTACAGCTTGTAGTTTTATCTGAACTATTAGGGATGTAAACGATGAGTTTTTCCTGTTCCAAAAGTGCCGACGAACATGTTTTATCTGAACTATTAGGGATGTAAACTTCATGGCAGCAACCACACTGCCAACCCTAAATGGGGTTTTATCTGAACTATTAGGGATGTAAACAGGATGTTAACAGAGCAAACGCAGAAGCTGCAGAGTAGTTTTATCTGAACTATTAGGGATGTAAACAGCAGTGCTTGGCTTTTATCGAAGTCAGCGAAAACCGTTTTATCTGAACTATTAGGGATGTAAACGCGCTGAGCTGGGGTGCTTTGTTTTTTTGAGGTGTAAGTTTTATCTGAACTATTAGGGATGTAAACAACAGCGCAACACCGTTGCCCCAATTCGTTATTCATCGTTTTATCTGAACTATTAGGGATGTAAACATTCCAGCCCAGCCCTTTTGTAAATGCCATCTGTGAACGGTTTTATCTGAACTATTAGGGATGTAAACGTGATATGGACTATCAGGATTCGTTGCAGCGAACACTGTTTTATCTGAACTATTAGGGATGTAAATACTTAACAAAGATTGTTATTTTTGTACCTTCTTGTCTTGTTTTATCTGAACTATTAGGGATGTAAACGTTTGAGCTTGCGGTAGGAAAATTGGTAGCTCTAAGAGGTTTTATCTGAACTATTAGGGATGTAAACACACCAAACTGTTTTGACATGAAGATGATACCTTGGGTTTTATCTGAACTATTAGGGATGTAAACGCTTAGAAGAGGAAGCACGCTTCTTTTGTCAAAAGGTTTTATCTGAACTATTAGGGATGTAAACACGTGCGCAAAAGAGTGGACTTTGCAATGGCTGGCGAGTTTTATCTGAACTATTAGGGATGTAAACATAGACGTATTCAATGTAAGATTTTCTCATTCTTTTCTTGTTTTATCTGAACTATTAGGGATGTAAACATTGATACTATCGGTGCACATGCAAAAGGATATAATGTTTTATCTGAACTATTAGGGATGTAAACACGCAAAATACAGCAAGTTCTTCTTTGCTAACTTGTGTTTTATCTGAACTATTAGGGATGTAAACTAAGTTGTTCAGCGTTAATAAGTTGTGGTTTGCTTTCAGTTTTATCTGAACTATTAGGGATGTAAACAATTATAAAAGAACTCAATGAAGAATTAGAAAATAAAGTTTTATCTGAACTATTAGGGATGTAAAACGCACAATGCCAGCTGTGAGGTCGCCAGCAAGGTCAAGTTTTATCTGAACCATTAGGGGGATATAAATCTGGCAGCAACAGATGTTGTTACTGTTAATGGTAAAGGTTTTATCTGAGCTATTAGTGATGTAAACAACTTTCTTCAGTGCATATTTCATTCTTGCTGTCCAGTTTTATCTGAACTATTTAGGGATGTAAGCACAAAGTTCTTCTGGGCAAAGCCTTACATAAGTATTCGTTTTATCTGAACTATTAGGAATATAAGCTTTGTTAAGGCAGTTCCTTTAATCTCTTTATAAACATCATTTTATCTTATCTATCAATAATGTGAATAATCCTTTTACAGTTCCAGCATTGGGTAAAAAATTTATTTTGAGAAGAAGGATTTTTACAGTTAATGTCGAAATATAATAATCAGTGCAGATTGATGTAAGAATTACTTAAAAAAGGAGAGATTGTTTGAGATGAGAGCAAAATTTATTTTTGAAGTTCACAATATCCAGCAGGAGACCAAGGAACTTCCTGTTTATTACAGAACACTTTTTATGGGTTTTTTAAAGAAAGCATTATCTTTGTACAATGAAGATTATTTCAATAAGCTTTACTGTTGGGAGGATAAGAAGAATAAATGGCAGAAGCCTTTTGTTTTTGCAGTAAATTTACCAAATATGAATTTTTTAAACGATAAAGTGCTGTTCAAAGGCGATATAGTTTTGAATATTTCGACTTCAGATTATGAGTTTTTTGTAAATATCTACAATAGTCTTGTTAACCACAAATTGTATCCTCATAAACTTTCTGATAGTTGTCTTGAAATAACTCTCAAAAAAATGTATCTTGTCAGAGAACCTGAGCAGTTTTCTTCAACCATGACTTTTGAGACATTTTCCCCAGTACTGATTGAAAAAAAAGAGGGGGATGACAAAGTTCCCGTTTTGCCTTATGATAAAGGGTTTGAAGAGATTCTAAATGATGTAATTGATTTCCAAATAAGAAATATAAGAATTTTACGCGGACAAAATATGGGGCTTCATAAGAAAATTAGTTTTAAACCAATAAATATTAAAAAAACTGTAGTAAAGCACAAGATTTCAGAGTTTAAGAAGAATACTGGCAAAGAGATTATGTATCTTACAGGTTTTTCTGGTATATTTGAACTATCAGGACATCCAGATGATTTAAAAGAGATTTATCTAAACGGTCTTGGCTTTAGGCGTGGACAAGGATTTGGTTTTATTGAGGTGGCAAAGTAAGTTACAGGAATGTAAGTGAGAAATAAAACCTTTAAAATGCTTTGTAAACGAGGTGACAATATATTGATAAAAATTTACTTAAATGACTGGTTTTATAACATAGGGATTATTGGGTTAATAAGAGTTTTTAAGTTTTTAAATCTTCCAATAAACATTAAAGATAACTATGTTGAGTTTGACGAAAAGTATCTTGACGATCTACCTCAAGGTTATTTTGATTATTTTAAAAATGATTATCAAACACGACCGGACTATAAGTGGACTTCAGAAGAAGACTTTTTGAAAGATTTTAAAAGAGATTTAAGCAACAACTTTATTGGGCAGGCTTCCTTTGCTAATGTTTCTGCCCGCTGTATAACGCTTCAGGACCATGTAGAATACTTTAAAAACGTTCACATTGAGCCTCTTAAAGTTCTTTTGTTTGCTTGGCAAAATGGCTTTAACCTTAAAAACAAAAATGACATTGATTTAATTTTCAGTGCTTACCAGCAGCACAAAAACTATAAGTTAAATTCTAAAACTATAAAAACTTTCAAAGATGCTAAGAATTTTGACTTTTGTATTTTTTGTGGGATGCCTGCAATCGGTGAGCAATTTGATGAAACAAGTTTTTTGCCGTTAGCTTTGAGCCATGATGTGGCATTTAACTTTTCTTGGAATGGGCAGAAGAGTATGCCTATTTGTAAACTTTGTTCTCTTCTCTTTTTATTTGCTCCAGCTGGTGTGTCTGAGATAAGTTACCAATGGTACTTGCCGAGTGGAGACAAAAGAGAGGAGAAGTTAAAGGTATTTATCAATTTGGATACAACAGTTGGTGAATTGTTATCAATTAATGATTCACTGAAAAATAAAAGGTTATCACGAGATAATCTTTTTAGAAGTCTTGTTGTAGATATTTCACGATACTTGAAAAACAAAGCAGTGTGGACATTGCAAAGCATATTAGTGGTGGAGTTCAATGCAGTATATAGAGAGAAAAATGCTATTACCAAAAAAAGCAAAGTTTATTACTTTGGGTTTCCAAGATATTTAGCAGAGTTTTTCACAAAATCTCCTTTTAGCAGTGATTTGAGAAAATTCGATGATTTCAATTTCAGGGATTGTATTGTTGACAGAATTTTAAAAAATCAAAACTTAGATGAGCTCATTTATGAAAAATTGTTTCGAATTGTCAGAGGAAAAGATGATATTCAGCTGATGAAAGACGTTTTTTTGGCTGTTAAGATTAAGTGCATTCTTGAGGATTATAAAGGCTTAAATGAAAAATCCTTTCCAAAAAAAGGAGATGAAATGATGATTTATGGAAAGTTAAAAGAGGTATATAACTGTGGTGTCGAGATAGCAAGTTATTATGAGGGAAAAGAACAGGCAAATAAGTTACCTTCTGTGGCTTATAAGTTACTTAATGCATCAAAAACAGGTGATTATAAATTAGTAATGGACACTATAATAAGAGTTTTTATGAACGCCGAAAAACCTATACCGCCTGTTTTTCTTGAGATATTCAATCCATTTAATGTCGACCCAGATTCTATAGTTCAGGCGTTTGTAGCAGGCTTGATCTCTAAAGAGGGCAAAATCCAAGAAAAGATAAATGAGGAGGAAGTGAGCGATGAATAACACAAAAGGTTTTACGTCAACGATAGTCTTTAAAGCAAGCAGTTTAAATTATGGAGAAGGTTTTGCAAATTTTTCAGAGCTCAAAAAATTTACAAGAGGAGATGGTACTGTATATACTTTTGCTTCAAGGCAGTGCTTGAGATATGATATAGTCAGATTAGGTCATGAATGGTATGGATGGAACTTACAAACTGTTGACAAAACCCAAGGGACAGTGCAGTTTAGAAGTGATGTTTCTATAAAGGATTCGGTTGAGATGGATTTGTTTGGGTACATGAAAACTAAGAAATCTACCAAAAAGAAGAAGGGTGAGGAAAATAATGAAAGTGCTGAAAATCAAACACAGAGAAGCATTTCAAGACCAGCAGTTGTAAGACTTTCACATGCAATTTCGCTTGAGCCCTATAAAAGCGATTTAGAGTTTTTGACCAATAAAGGTCTTGCTGATAGAATAGGAGAAAACGCAAATATTGCTAATATTGAGCATCACACCTCTTTTTATACTTACACAATTACTATTGATTTATCAAGGGTAGGGGTTGATGAAAACGAAAAACCACCGCAGGTAATTGACAATAAAGAACGCTACCAAAGGGTGGTCCAGCTTTTGGATATAGTAAAACTACTCAACAGAAATATACGCGGCAGATTAGAGAATTTATCTCCCCTGTTTATCATTGGAGGAGTTTATGACATTGTTCATCCGTTTTTCCTTAGCAGAATCAAACTAAACGCTCAAAAGGGGAAATACTACCTTGACAAAAGACCAATTGAAGAGATGCTCAATTTGAAACTGCCACAGGGCAAGGTTGTTAGAGAGAACACTTTGATAGGAGCGGTTGCAGGAACATTTGAAAATATAGATGAGTTTGATACATTGGTTCCAAATGGTATTTTGTCTATTGAAGAGTATTTTGATATTATAAAAAAGAAAATAAAAGAGTTTTATGAGGTGGACTAAAAAAATGAAGACATTAAGCAATGTCTTAAAGATAAAAATATTTCAAGAAACAGCATGCTATAAAAAGCCTTTTGCTTTAAAGGTGGCAGAAACTTATCCTCTGCCACCTTATTCAACAGTAAAAGGATTGTTTCACAAATTGATAGATGCAAAAGAATTTTTTCCCTTTCATATTTCTGTTCAGGGTACCTATGAATGTATAGTGAATAACTATCAAACAATGCTATTTTACAAAGATGATCTGAATGCTACTACAATGCCCCTAAACGTTAATTTGCTTTACAATGTTAATTTAATTATTCATGTATTTTATCCTGATGAAAAAGTTTTAACAAATCTTTATAATCGTTTAACTGCCCCAAATGAATATCTCAGTCTTGGCAGGAGAGAGGATTTGGCAATAGTGACCGATTTAAAGTTTGTTGAGCTAAAACTTGTTGATTTTGAAGACTTAGATGAACCGTATATTCTAAAGAACAACATCTATATGCCATCAAGTTATTTGGAAGATCTTGAGGTAAGTGGTATCAACTACATTGTCAATTACAGCTATGAATTGGAGAATGGAAAAAGAAAATGGAATAAAGCTTTAGTAAAATATGTAGAAAAGGGGAGGATTTTTGAATCAGGTAAATTTTACTTAGATGAAGAAGGCGATATTGCTGTATTTTATCCACTTATGAGGTGATAAAAAGGTGAGAATATACGCAAAATCAAGACCTGAAGAAACCTTAAAAGAACATACCGAGAGGTTGCTACATAATTTAGAAATACTAAGGCAAGTCTATGGGGAGCAAATCGAAAATATTGTTCCAAATAAAGCAAAAAATGTATTTTGGGAGATGTTGAAAGATGTGTGTATCTATCACGATTGTGGGAAAGCATATACACCTTTTCAAAATGTCATAAGAAAAAGCGTTGGAAAGGAAGTTTTAAAGACGAGTTTCAAAAATGACATACCTCATTCTTACCTTTCACCGGCTTTTGTTTCAAAAGAAGTTTTAGAAAAGTATAGAGATTATAAAAAAGCTTTTATACAAGCGATAGCTTTTCATCATGAAAGAAATGTAGTGCTTGACGCAACACTTTATGAGTATATTCTTCAGGCTATCAAGGAAGATTTGGATGAAAAAAGAGAACTTGTAGAAAAGGAATTAAGCATTAAAGTCGAAAATCTCAATAAAAGGTACTATTCATATATTGCTCCGTCGAATATGTTGTCATGGTGGAAAGATAAAGATAAAGAAGAATTATTGATTTATGTAATTTTAAAAGGGTTGCTGGTCAGGCTTGACCATTGTGCCTCTGCACATATAGAGATTGAAGACATGAAAAGACAAAACTTAAAGGAAATCACAACCAGATATCTTCTTAAATCTTTCAATAATCTGAGAGAGCTTCAAAAGTATGTTTTGGATAAGGGTGATAAAAATTTAATAATTGTTGCTTCGACAGGGAGTGGAAAAACTGAGGCAGCGTTGATATGGGCAGGGGATAAAAAAGTGTTCTTTACTCTCCCAATGAGAGCTGCTTTGAATGCAATGTTTAAAAGACTTAAAGATAACATAGAGATATCAAACATTGGACTTTTACATTCAACCAGTTTTCACTATATAGTGAGCGAAGAAGATGATGAAAATCTTGCTTTTTCAATATATCAAGGATCGCGGTATTTTTCAAAACAGCTTCTTTTAACAACCATTGATCAGATTTTTGGTTTTCCATTTAAATATAAGGGATATGAAAAGATATTGGCAACTCTTGCATATTCCAAGGTTATAGTAGATGAAATCCAAGGTTATTCCCCATCAATTGGAGCTGTTATTCTCAAAGGGCTTGAGATGTTGAACTGTTTCGGGACAAAATTTTTGATTATGACTGCAACTTTACCGCAGATTTACGAGGATTATCTTCTTCAAAAAGGAATAAGTTTTGAAAAAGCGGTCTTTTTTTCACCTGTAGTAAGACACAGAATAAAGATTGTAGAAAAGGATATAAGTAGTGATGTGGAAAACATTATTAGTCATGCCCAGAAAGGTAAGGTTTTGATAATTACAAACACTATCAGCAAAGCACTTGAGCTTTTTGAGAGTCTAAGAGAAAGAACAGAAATGAAAGTTGGGGTTATCCACTCCCAGTTTATCCAAAAACACAGACAGATAAAAGAAAGGATGATAAAAAGGTTTGAAGAAAGATATGATAAAGGAATCTGGATATCTACACAAATTGTAGAAGCTTCACTTGACATTGACTTTGATTTTCTTTTTACGGAACTTTCTACATTGGATAGTCTTTTTCAGAGAATGGGAAGGTGTTTCAGAAAAAGAGAATATAGGAGTGAGGAACCAAATGTGTTTGTTTATACTGAAAATGTTTCGGGGATTGGAAGGGTTTATGATAGAGAGATACATCTTTCCAGTTTTGAAATGATTAAAGAGTTTGATGGCAATGTTATACTCGAACAACAAAAAATGGACCTTGTAAAGAGGTTGTATTCAATAGATAATATTAGGGATACGAAGTACTATAAAGAATTTAAGGAAACGTTGGCTTTATTAGACAGCATTATAGATGGAGAATTCAATAAGTATGAAGTTCATTCTAATTTGAGAGATATTTTTAATGTAAAGGCAATTCCTATAAGGTACTACAGAAAAAAAGAGAAACTTTTTGAAATGTACACAAACGAAAAAAATCTAATTGCAAAAGCAAAGATATATGATAAGATTTCAAAATACATTGTGGAAGTTCCGTATTATAAAGTAAAAAACTACATTTCTTCATGCAGTTATATGAAAGATATCTATATTTTAAATCTGGACTATGACTGCAACACAGGCATCAAGTATGACAGGGTAATTTCATCTGAGCTGATGTAAAAAAGGTTAATATGATATTTTGATAAAAAGAGAGTGATCTTTCAAAATGTCAGAAGAACTTCAAGAACTGCAAGACCTCAAATTCCAGGGTATTAAAATCAACTACCTTTATGTTTGCAAAAGAAAGCTCTGGCTTTTTAGCAAAAACATCACATTTGAAAATCAGTCTGACAAGGTCCTGATTGGCAAGGTTTTGCATGAGTATTCTTATCCTAAGGAAGATGCAAAAGAAGTTTTAATAGACAATCTTATAATGATTGACATTGTCTCAGATGGGGCAGTGAGAGAGGTAAAGTACAGCAGCAAAATGAAAGAGGCAGATATAATGCAGGTTATGTATTATCTCTACTATCTAAAACAAAAAGGGATAGAAAAGCAGGGTATAATTAACTATCCGAAAGAACGCAGGAAAGAAATCTTACAGCTTACACCTGAATATGAGCAAAAAGTAAAACAGGCACTGAGCGAGATAGAAAAAATAACCTCTCAGATAGCTCCACCGCCGGCTACAAAACAAAAGATATGCAAGTCCTGTGCATACTTTGAATTTTGCTGGGGGTAAGTCTAATGCAAAAAACACTTTACATAACCTCGAACGGAAGACTTCGCAGAAAAGACAACACACTTTACTTTGAGACAGAAAATGAAAAGAGGTCAATTGATATTGAAAATGTTGAACAGATACACATCTTTGGAGAGGTTGACTTGAATACCAAGGCTTTGAATTATATCTCTCAATACGGCATAATTCTTCACTTTTACAACTATTATGGCTTTTATGCAGGAAGCTTTATGCCACGCAAAAAAAACGTTTCTGGAGATGTTGTTGTTCGGCAGGCTCTCCATTATCTTGATAGAGAAAAGAGAATTTTCTTGGCATATTGCTTTGTTGAATCAGCAGTTTATCATATGATGAGAAATTTGAGAGAAAGAAAAGAAGCAGAGGCTTTTTTGAACGCAATTGACGATGAATGGGAGAATGGCAAGTTTAACATTTCAAGCATATCAGAACTTATGGGACTTGAGGGAAGGGTGAGGAACATTTACTATTCCTCCTTCAATCAATTTTTGCCAGAAGATTTCTATATGGAAAAGCGTGAGAAAAGACCACCAACAAATCCGATAAATGCTTTGATTTCGTTTGGGAACAGCCTAATTTACAGCACAGTTTTAACAGAGATTTACCACACACAGCTTGACCCGAGCATAAGTTTTTTGCATGAACCAAGTGAAAAAAGATTTTCACTAAGCCTTGACATCTCTGAGATCTTCAAGCCGTTGGTTGTTGACACTGTAATATTCAAACTTCTCAACAACCATCAACTTAGCCTTGAACATTTTGATGAGGATTTGAATTATTGTTATCTGAACCAAGAGGGAAGAAAGATATTCATAAAAGAGCTCCAAAGCAAGCTTGAGACTACAGTTCGTCACAGACAGCTAAATAGAAATGTTTCCTATAAGGGGTTTATAAGACTCGAGTGTTACAAGCTGATAAAACATTTTATAGGTGATCAGGTTTACTCTCCACTCAAAGCATGGTGGTAGAATTAGTTTGAACGTAACGGATGACAATATATTTTTTATTGATTAGGGAGTTAGTCTTTCATAAGAATTTATGCTAAAAGGAGTGAGAGAGCATCTTTGTTATAGTCACATACGACATAAATGAAAAGAGGGTCAACAAGGTAAGAAAGATTTTAAAAAAATACTTCACATGGGTTCAAAATTCAGTGTTTGAAGGAGAAATCACACTTGGCAAGCTTGAAAAGTGCAAACGGGAGCTTTTATCGGTCATAGAAAAGGATGAAGATTCGGTATATTTTTATGAGATGGAATATAAACTTGTGTGCAATAAAAAAGTTTTGGGTCAAGAAAAGAACTATGATTCTATTATAATTTGAATATTTTTAAAGGATACCAATGATGAACATACATTTCCAAACAAAACCACTTTGCAGCGAGGTCTATAATTATTTTTAAGGCTTTTGCATTCTTTTCCTTCAAGGATTTCAAGACACTTTACCAACTACTAACAAATCCCCACCACCCCCCTCGCTGCAATTCTTAGTGTAAAATATTTATAGGACTTGAGATGGAAAAAATGCTCCCTCCTCTTGGGAAAAATGAGAGAATGATATAAAATAATGAGTAAAAAGAAAGAAGAAGAGAACTGAAAAGAAAAACAAACCAAAGGAGGGAGCAAAATGTTTGATAATATTATAGCAAAAATAGAGGAACTTTTAAATAGATTTGGAGAAGGGATAGTAGAGATATTAAGAGGAGAGAAGGATATAGCGATGTATTCAATGGAATTGAAGGAGAAGATGGATGAGATAGGGAAGGAGATGATAAAAGAGGCATGCGGACTTGTAGATGAGATTGTAAGGAATGAAAAGAAGAGGAAGGCAAGGTATGAGGTGGAAGGGTTTGAATGGATAGTGGGTGCAGAATTTGTATTAGACAGGTTTCATCTAATGAGAGAGGTAATCAAAATAAGCGGTGGAGATAAGAATATATTTGCTGGGATAGTATAAGCGTTGAGGGATAAGGATAGAGAGAAGTTTGAGGGATTGGTAGCTAAAGCGATGGAAAAGGCTGGAGAGGACAAAAGAGCGTTGAAGAGGATAAGTGAAAGTAGGAGATATATAGCCAATCATTGGGATAATATAGTATTAGAGTTAGATAATAGGATTATAAAAGGATGCAGTGCAGAAGGGCATGTAAGCCATGTATTAGCAGATAGGATGAGTTCAAGACCAAGAGGATGGAGCGAACAAGGAGCAGAAGTGATGGTAAAGTTATTGAGCTTGAAGTATAATGGTGTAAACTTGAAAGAAGTATATTTAAAAGAGATTTGTAGCAAGGAAGAGAAAGAAGAAAAAATATTGAAAGAAATTGTGAGAAAAGATGTTAAGAAGATAAAGAAACAGATTGAAGAGACGAGGAATAATGTGCCAATTTTAGCAAGAGGAAAAGTTGATTTGACGTTTAGAGTACTGAAAGGGCTAGGTACTGGAGATTTCTTAAATGCAGTCGTGTTTTAATAAAAAATTTCCCTACAAACTCTTGACACTATCTAACTAATAACACAAGGTTGAAAATTGTAAACGAGATTAGTATTATAATATTTAGATGAATTGCTTAATCAAACTGATAGAGTGATTATAGATTAAAAGCAGAATTAAATGCATCAAGATAGTCGGAATTATTCTTAAATAGCACCACGAAGGTGCTATAAATATTTAGAGTTGGGGGTAAGATAAATTTGACAAAGGTATAACCAAAGATTTTGAGAACAAGGCCCACGAAGGGTGAGATTTTCACCTGTTGTGGGCTTTTATTTTGTTTACAAATATACAAAGAGGAGGTAAGAAGTTGATGAGAAGCAAGAGTTTTTGTTCTGATTACTTTAAAGCAAGTAAAAAGGCAATAAGTATTTTGCTAATTTTGAGTCTTTTCTTACTAATTGTATTGAACGCACTTTCAGGTCAAGCAAAACAAGAAAGGTCTTCATCAAAGTTAATTGTGACTGACCTTCTTGGCAGAAAAGTAGAGATTGAAAACAAGAAAAACAAAAGAATTGTTGCGATAGGACCTGGGGCACTCAGGCTTGTTTTGTATGTCAATGGAACAAAAAATATAGTTGGAGTTGAAAATGCAGAAAAGGCATGGGAAGAAGGTTCAAGAACATATATCATGGCATATCCTGAGCTCAAAAGACTTCCAACAATTGGCCAAGGCGGGGCAGACTCATCCCCTGACCCAGAAAAACTTATTTCTGTAAAACCAGATGTTATTTTTGCAGCAAGTTTTTTAGACAGGGCAAAGGCAGATGCTCTTCAAGCAAAAACAAAAATTCCTGTTGTTGTGCTTGATTATGGTACAAAGCTTCTTTTTGATGAGAATGTATACAAATCGCTCAGAATCATTGGAAAGATTGTAGGAAAGCAGCAGCGTGCAGAAGACCTCATAAACTATATGCAAAGGTGCAAGGCATTTTTCAATGAAAGAACCAGAAATATCCCGGCTTCTAAAAAGCCAAAGGTATATGTGGGGGCTATCAGTTTCAAAGGCGGGCATGGATTTGAGAGTACAATGGGCAAATACTTTCCATTTTTGGCCATAAATGTGATAAATGTTGCAGACCAGGCAAACAAAGAAGGCTGGTTCATGGTTGAGAAAGAAAAGATTCTAGAGTGGAACCCTGATATTATATTTATTGACGAGGCAAATTTGGATCTTGTAAAGCAGGATTACAAGAAAAACCCTGAGTTTTATAAATCACTTTCAGCTTTCAAATATGGCAAAGTTTACGGTCAGCTTCCTTACAACTTCTATTGGACCAACATTGACACTGTTTTGGCAAACACATTCTGGATTGCAAAAGTTGTGTATCCAGACAGATTCAAAGATGTTGACCCAATCAAGCGAGCAGATGAGATTTACAAATTCTTCTTAGGAAAGCCGCTTTATTCCAAGATGGCAAAGAAATTTGGTGGGTTTGTGAAAATAAAGCTTGACTAAAAATTAAGAGCAAAGAGGTTTTATGAAGATGACTCAAGAAGTAGAGAAACACCAAAAACTAAAATCACAGTACAAAAAGCTTGTTGCTGAGAAAGTGCTGTTTTTAATTACTATTGCTATCTTGACAGTGCTTCTTTCGGTATATGCAATATCGTCAGGTTCATCAGATTTGAGTTTTTCTGATGTTTTAAAGGCTTTTTTAGGAAAAAGTGATGAAAGAACAGCTCTTATAGTCTTTGACATAAGACTTGTAAGAGTTGTTGCGGCAATTTTGGCAGGGATTGGTCTTGCAATTGGTGGGGCTGCAATTCAAAGCCTTTTTCACAACCCATTAGCATCTCCTTTTACTCTTGGAATTTCGCAGGGTGCTGCGTTTGGTGCGGCAATTGGAATAATTGTGTTGGGCGGCGGAGCGACAAGTTCTGCCGCCTCTGACTCTGTTACCATTTTGCATCCATCTGTGGTCGTTGTGTGTGCTTTTTTGGGGGCAATGTTATCAACTGGAGTAGTACTTGCTTTAGCACAAATAAAGAGGTTTTCGCCAGAGGCAGTTGTGCTTTCTGGAGTTGCCTTGAGTTCTCTTTTTTCTGCCGCAACAACTATAATTCAGTATTTTGCATCAGATGTAAAGATTGCTGCGCTTGTATTCTGGACATTTGGCGATATTGGAAGAGCGACATGGGATGATGTAAAGATTATGGCGGTTTTTGTAATTTTAGCATGGCTGTACTTTTTGGCAAATTCATGGAACTACAATGCAATTGCAAGCGGCGATGATGTTGCAAAAAGCCTTGGTGTGAATGTTGAAAGAACAAGGTTTTTTGGGATTTTAGTAAGCAGCTTTATAACATCTGTGATTGTATCCTTCTTAGGAATTATAGGTTTTATATGCTTGGTAGCGCCTCACATAGCACGAAGGTTTATAGGAAATGACCAGAGGTTTTTGACTATGGCATCTGGTCTTGTAGGTGCGTTTTTGCTTCTTTTGTCAGACACAGTAGCAAGACTTATAATACAGCCAGTTGTTTTGCCAGTTGGCGCTGTGACATCTTTCCTTGGTGCACCGCTTTTTATGTATCTTTTAATCCGCGGAAAGAAGGTATGAAAAATGCTGAAAGTAGATAACCTTGAGTTTAGCTTCAAAGACTTTCAGGTCTTAAGTGGGATTTGTTTTGAAGCAAGAAGAGGAGAGTTTGTGTCAATTTTGGGGAACAACGGTGCAGGAAAATCTACACTTTTAAAATGCATAGCAAGGCTTTTAAAGCCTAAAAGTGGAGTTGTGCTAATAGATGGCAAGGACACAAATAGTTTTTCCTTGCGCCAGCTTTCAAAAAGTGTTGCTTATGTTCCGCAAAGATACACTACAAACAGAATAACAGTGTATGAAGCAATCCTTCTTGGGAGAAAACCACATTTTACCGGGCTTGCTCCTTCTTCAGAAGATTTAAAAAAGGTGGAGATGGCACTTGACCTTTTTGAACTAAAGCACCTTGCTTTCAGGTATGTAGATGAGATAAGTGGTGGTGAACTTCAGAAGGTAGTGATTGCAAGAGCGTTTGTCCAAGAGCCCAAAGTCCTGCTTTTGGATGAGCCAATAAACAACCTTGACTTGAAAAATCAAATAGAGGTTTTGAAGATTTTAAAAAGACTTTCAATGCAAGAAGGGATTTTAGTAATTGTAATCTTACATGACTTAAACTTGGCCATCAGGTTCTCTGACTGGTTCATCTTCATCAAAGATAGAAAAATATTTGCATCAGGCGGGAAAGAAGTAATAAGGGCTGATATAATCTCGAAGGTATATGGCATAGATGTAAAAGTAGAAAAGCATGGTGATGAGATTTTTGTTGTTCCAATAGTAGCTGCTATTTAAGCATAAGTTAGTTTTTAAAAGGGGAGATTTTGGACTGATGGAACTTGTAAAAATAGGAATAATTCACAGTCCATATAAAACAAAAGAAGAGGCGCCACGGCAAGGTGCGGATTCAGAAGAGATTTGCTATATAGAAATATTTGAAGATTATATTAATGGTTTGAAGGATATCGAAGAGGCAAAGTACTTAATAATTTTGTACTGGGGACATCAATCAAACAGGGAGACTTTAATTACAAAAACACCCTTTTCAGATGTTCCAAAAGGTGTTTTTGCTTGCAGGTCTCCCAACAGACCAAACCCAGTACTTTTAGATATTGCAGAGCTTATAGACCTAAAAGGCAATGTTCTTGTTGTAAAAGGGCTTGATGCGATAGACGGTTCACCTGTAATAGATATAAAACCCTATTATGAAAGAATTGACATTCCCAAAGGGTTACAAGAAAAAATTTTTGAAGAACAAAGCAAATGACATGTTTGAAAGGTGGTGTTAATATGACATGGGAAAAAGAACTTTTCTGGAAAAAGGCAGCTGAGTTTCACGGGCACATATGCCCAGGTCTTGCAATAGGTTTTAGAGCATGTGAGGCAGCAGCAAAAAAGCTTTCTCTTGAGTTTTCTTCGGATGAAGAAGTAGTTTGCATAACAGAAAACGATGCATGTGGTGTTGATGCTATTCAAGTCATTTTGGGCTGTACTGCTGGCAAAGGCAATCTCATTTTCAAAGACAGGGGCAAACAGGCATTTACGTTTTTCAGAAGGGATACAAATCAGGGTATTAGAATTGTTTTCAAGGGTTTTGCAGAAAACAGGTCAAGAGAAGAAAACTTACAGTATATCCTTGAAGCGCCTTTGGATGAGATTTTCGAGTACAAAGAACCAAAAGACAAAGTTCCTAATATGGCACGAATTTTCCGTTCTTTGAAATGTGAAAACTGTGGAGAGAGAGCAGCAGAGCACAGAATAAGAATTTTAGATGGCAAATTTTTGTGTCTTGACTGCTATGAAGACTACTCAAGAGGATGGGGAAGATAGAGTCTTTTGCTCATCCTCTTTTTTTAAACTTTCTTTTATGTCATCTATTATCAAAGAAAATATCTCTTTCATAGATAGATTTACAGTGCCGGGGATAAATATTCCATGAAGATTCAAAGGGATTATGTACTTTTTGCATTCAAGGCTGAAAACTAAATGTGCTATCTTTGCAGTAATTTCACCGTTTATTCCACCACAGCTCAGAATTCCGATTGGACCCACAATTGCATCTGGTACAAAGTTTGTCAAAAAATAAACAATTTCATCTTCACCGCAATATCCTACATCTGCACCATTTTTGATCATGTTCTGCATAGCTACTTTGTTAGTTCCAAGCGCAACAACTTTTATTTTATCTTCAAATTCTTTTTTTAGTCTTTTTATAAATTCCCTTCCAATTCCAGCCCCCAGTCCGTCTAAAACTGCAATGACCATGTGTGTATCTCAATCCTTTGACATTGTGTTTTTTAAGTAATTTTAATTATAAAACCTTTTAAATTTAGTTGTCAAAAAAAAATTATCTATCATCTTTATTGATTTTTCAGTTATATAGCTTTTGTATTATTTTGCCTTCAAAAAATCGCAAAAAAATTAATTGAATATTTGCAACAATTTTGTGTATAATTTCTCATGTATGGAGTTCCAAAATACTCAAATAATAATTTTATATGGTGAAGGAGACTATGAAAAGGATCTTGATTGTTGATGACTCTGAACTGATGTGTGAAGTTATAAAAGGAGCTTTGAGGGGTTTAGAAGAAGATATAGTTGTTTTTATAGCTACAAATCCTCTTATTGCTATTAGAAAGGCTAGTTTATTTAACATTGATTTAGCACTAATTGACTATGAAATGCCTTATATGAATGGTCTTTTACTTATCGGCTATTTAAAGGAGATAAATCCATTAACAAAAATTGTAATGGTTTCTGCTTATACTGAACCTGGTGCCCAGATTACTCTTGAAGCACTTGCAAGAGGTGCAATTGATTACATATTAAAACCCTCAAATAAAGAAGAATTTGAAGGATTTAAAAAAGAACTGTTAGATAAAGTTCGCTGGATATTAACAGGAAGAGAGTTTAGCCGCAAAAAAAGTAAGATAGAAAAAGACAGACCTAAAGTTTTAAGTTATCTTGAGGGTCTTAAAGCTGGTACTCTTAATTACTTAGTGGATAAGCTAAGAGAAAGTAAAGTAATAGCAATTGGAATTTCAACAGGAGGCCCCCCTGTTTTAGAAAAGATTTTTACAAATCTTAAGAAAGATTTTTCAATTCCAATATTAGTTGTTCAGCACATGCCGCCAGCATTTACAAAAGCCTTGGCTGAAAGGCTTTGCAAAATATCTCAAAGACAGGTGAAAGAAGCCGAAGATGGTGAAAAGATTGAAAATGGTGTAATTTATATAGCAAAAGGTGGAGTACATCTTGCTGTTGAAAAGATCTTAGGAAAGTATTACATAAGACTTCTTGAAAATGTCGAAAAGGTAAATAGCCACAAACCATCTTGTGATATTTTATTCAGTTCAGTAGCTGAATGGTACGGAAAATATGCAACAGGCATAATCATGACTGGAATGGGTTGTGATGGGTCAAATGGTCTTTTGGAAATGAAAAATCAGGGTGCTTTGACAATTGCACAAAGTAAAGAATCATGTGTAGTTTTTGGTATGCCAAGAGTTGCCATAGAAAAGGGAGCGGCAGAAGCAGTGCTAAGTACAGATGAGATTATAAGACTTTTAAATGAGGTGTAAACCTAAAATAATAAATTTAAAATATCCCTTTAAGATTAAAGACACATCGATATATTCACACTGCCTAAGATAAATGTTCAGTGAAGATTCAAAGGGATTATACACTTTTTACAATTAAGGCTGAAAACCAAATGTGCTATCTTAACGGTAATTACACCACTCTATTCCTATACCTTCACATCCAAAACAGAAGTTGAAAAATTGCTCTGCAAATAAGGTACAATTCCATTTTGAGGACTATAAGTATACATCATAATGTCTTGCAAAATAGGAGTGTTTTTGCTCATAAGACTTTTTAAATCATCAGCTGACAGTACTTTGGTCAAAAATGAATAACTACTGGAGAGCATAGTAATATCTTGTTCTTAAAAAGTTTGGTATGATGTCAAAACTCCTTTATTTAGAAGATTTAGCTGGTTTGCTATTTCAACTAAGGTACTTGGTGAGGACAGGTCTGGCATTTGCTCAAAACTGTTTTGTACTACCTCTAAACCTGATTTGGAGCTTAGGATTTCTGGACTGTATATTTTAAGCTGGTTTTCAAAACTTGGAAGCTGTGTTTGCTTTTCGAAGATAGCTACTTTATCAGGTGTTATATTGTTTTTCAAATTGTTCAAAACATTTCCTTGAGAAATTATTATATAGTCAATTGAATTTTGCAAGCTCTGCGAAAAAGTGTTTATCAAAGACTTTGAACTAATATATGATACACCTACCATTTTACCTCAACTCTTTTTATACCTTTTTGGATATCTCCTCACATCTTTATTATACCACAATTTAACTCAAAAGTTTTCAAAAAAGGTGTGTATCTTTTTGATCAAGTATGGTATATATAAAGGTAAAGCAAACTCTTTTGGGGGATTATGATTTTAAGATGGACAGCCAAACTCAAATACCCGAAAAGTTTAAAAATTCTTTTGGGATATTGAATTTAAAGATTTAGACATTCAGAGGCACAAAGCATTTATCATCACGCGCCTTCTTAACTTTGGAGACCAAGATTGCATAAAGTGGCTATTTAGCACATATTCGAAAAAAGAAATTAAAGATGTAGTAAAGAATAGCAGAAGTCTTTTGAAAAAACCTGCAAGGTTTTGGCAACTATATTTCGATTTGAAAGAGGATGAAATGAGGTGTTTTGAGGTATTCAAAAAGATGGAAGGGTTATTTCCATTTTAAGTAACGTAAAAATTTACGGAAGAAGGTGCAGAATCTTGAAGATAGTTACATTTTCACACTACAAAGAGGTAACTGATGAGGTTTTAAAAGAGTCATATGCCATTGTGATAGACCTTCTCAGGGCAACATCTACTATGATTTGGGCTATTTCAAATGGTGCAAAGGGAATAATTCCTGTTGAGGATATTTCTGAAGCGCGGCTTTTCAAGAGGTTAGATGAAAGGGTTCTTCTTGGAGGAGAAAGAGGTGGCTTGAAAATTGAAGGTTTTGACCTTGACAACTCACCTCTTTCGTACAAAAAGGAAGCCATTTTTGGCAAAACTGTGGTTATGACAACAACAAACGGCACAAGAGCGCTCAAGAAAGCATCCTTTGCAAAGCGAATCTTTCTTGGTTCATTTATAAATGCTAAAAAAACTGCAGAGTATATTATAAAAGAGGCTCTACAGTATAGCGTTGACACAATCTCAATTGTGTGTGCCGGAACAGAAGAGAAATTTACCCTTGAGGATATCCTTTGTGCTGGCTATTTTGTCGATTTATTTAAAGAGAATTTTCCAAATGCGTTTTTAGATGATCTTTCTCTTGCATCACATGTGCTTTATAAAAAATTTGAAAATGACCCTCATGAAATATTAAAATATTCATATCACTATAATCATTTAAAAAGGATTGGCTTTGAAGCTGACCTTCAATTTTGTCTCAAGAAAGACTTTATAGATTGTGTATGTGAGTATAAAAACTTGGTAGTAGAGAAGGTGTAAAAATGTTTGAAATCTATCTTTCTTCATACTCAAAGAAAATTTATAGAAAAAGAGCCAAAATAACATCTATTGTAGGCATATTTATAATCATTGCAATATCAAGCTTTCTTCACTTTGGGTTTGACTTTTTCGGAAGGTCTATGCCGACTGCTGTGATTTTTGCAGTCAACGAGAGTGTATGGGAGCATCTTAAAATTGGATTTTTCGGGGGGTTGATTTTTTACGTAATTGAATTTATCATTTATGGAAAGAAGTTTGACAATTTTATTGTAGGAAAATCAGTTGCGCTACTTTTAATACCATTTTTAACAGCGGTGTTTTTCTACACCTATACAGCATTTTTAGAAGACAATTTGGTTCTTGACATTCTCTCTCTTGCTTTATCGGTAATGATAGCCCAGTTTGTTTCACTTGGAATAACATTGTCAAATAGAAAGATAAAAAAAGGACCATTTGTAATACTTTTAATCATCATGCTGATTTTGTTTCCACTATTTACATATTTTCCGCCAAAAATTCCAGAACTTTTTTACGATTTTGATCACAAGCGCTATGGAATATAGGTGTAAAAATATATTCTAAATTTTAGAAAAGTTTTTAAAAAGGGGAGGAAAATTGTTTATGGAAAAACCAAAATTTTATATAACAACGCCTATATACTATCCATCTGATAAGCTTCACATAGGTCACACATACTGCACAGTTGCTGCAGACACCATCGCAAGATACAAAAGACTCAGAGGGTATGACGTATTTTTTCTGACAGGCACAGATGAGCATGGACAAAAGATAGAAAGGAAAGCCCAAGAGGTTGGCAAGACTCCTCAAGAGTATGTTGATGAAATAGTTGCGTCAATAAAAGACCTTTGGAAGCTTATGAACATCTCATACGATGACTTTATAAGAACAACAGAAGAGCGCCACAAGAAGGTTGTCCAGAAGATATTTACAAAGCTTTATGAGCAGGGCGATATCTACAAGAGCGAATATGAAGGCTGGTACTGCACACCGTGTGAGTCATTCTGGCTTGACAGACAGCTTGTTGATGGCAAGTGTCCTGACTGCGGCAGGCCTGTTGAAAGGGCGAGAGAAGAGAGCTACTTTTTCAGGCTTTCAAAATACCAAGATGCACTTGTAAAATACATTGAAGAACATCCTGACTTCATAGTTCCGCAGTCGCGTGCAAACGAGATGATAAACAATTTTATTAAGCCCGGCCTTGAGGATATATGCGTTTCAAGAACAACTTTAAAGTGGGGAATTCCTGTGCCATTTGACCCAAAACATGTAATCTATGTTTGGATAGACGCACTTTCAAACTATATAACAGCACTGGGGTATATGAGCGAGGATGACAGCAAGTTCAAAAAATACTGGCCGGCAGATGTTCACCTTGTTGGAAAAGAAATTGTAAGATTCCACACAATAATCTGGCCGGCAATGCTGATGGCACTGGGCCTTCCACTTCCTAAGATGGTGTTTGGTCATGGCTGGCTACTTTTAGAAGGTGGCAAGATGTCAAAGTCAAAAGGGAATGTAGTGGACCCAGTAATACTTGCGCAAAAGTATGGAGTTGATAGCCTAAGATATTTCCTCTTAAGAGAGATTCCGTTTGGTGCTGACGGTCACTTTTCAGAAGATGCGCTAAAGACAAGGCACAATAGCGACCTTGCAAACGACCTTGGAAATCTTTTGTCAAGAACAGTTGCAATGATTGAAAAGTACTTTGACGGAGTTATCTATTTCCCTGAAGAAAAAGAAGATCTTGATAATGAACTGATAACCTTGTCAAAAGAAGTATACGAAAAAGTATGCAAATGCCTTGATGAGCTTCAATTTTCAAATGCCTTGATAGAAATCTGGAAGCTGATTGCAAGGGCGAACAAGTATATAGACGAGACAATGCCGTGGATGCTTGGCAGGGACAAATCTAAGTATCCGCGCTTAAAAACAGTTTTGTACAACTTAGCAGAGGTTTTGAGAATTGTTGCAATATTGATAGAACCATTTATGCCGCAGACAACACCGAAGATGCTTTCTCAGCTTGGAATTTCAAAAGAAGAAAATCCTGAGATAACATCTTGGGAGTCAGCGGCAACTTTTGGGCTGATTAAAGAAGGTACAAAAGTAAAAAGGGCTGGGCCGCTTTTCCCAAGGATAGTTGATGAGAAGGAGGAAGAAAAGGTGAAAGAAGAACAAAATAGAACTGATGCTACAAAAATAGAAGGTGCTGTTCCAGCGGATGACAAAAAAGAAGATGAAAAGAAAGAGTATATCTCAATAGAGGATTTTGCAAAGATTGAACTCAAAGTTGCCAAGATTTTGGAGGCAGAAAAGATTGAAGGTGCAGACAAGCTGCTCAAGCTCATTGTTGACTTAGGAGATGAAAAACGCCAGATAGTTGCAGGCATTGCAAAACACTATTCACCCGAGGAACTTGTTGGTAAGAAAATTGTGGTTGTTGCAAACTTAAAACCTGCAAAACTGCGTGGTGTTGAGTCACAGGGCATGCTTTTGGCAGCATCAATCGATGATGATCTTTGCCTGATTACTCCTGAAAAAGACATCAAAGAGGGTGCTAAAGTAAAGTGATGATAGTTGATGTTCATGCACATTATGACGATGAAGCATTTTTGGATGACTTAGAGGATGTGATGGCAAGGCTAAAACAACAGGGAATTGTTGCCATCTCATCCTCTTCATCTATTGAGTCATCAAAAGAAAATATTGAAATTGCGAAAAAGTACGACCACATTTATGTAAATGTGGGAATTCATCCTCATGAGGCAAAAGATGCGCCAAAAGATTTTGAAGATGATCTTTTTGAGCTTGCCAAATATGAAAAGAATGTTGCAATTGGTGAGATAGGTCTTGATTACCATTACGATTTTTCGCCAAGAGATGTGCAAAAAGAGGTTTTTGTTCGCCAGATAGAGGTTGCAAAAAAGCTAAATCTTCCTATTGTTGTTCACTCAAGAGAGGCGCACAAAGATACACTTGATATTTTACAAGAACATGCAATTGGCAAAATACCAATTTTGATTCACTGCTATTCAGGAAGTGTTGAGATGAGCAGGATTTTAAGAAAACATGGGATATATATCTCTGTTGGCGGGGTTGTGACCTTCCAGAATGCAAAGAAGCTCATTGAGGTTGTAAAAGAATACCCGCTTGAACTTTTGATGCTTGAAACAGACAGCCCTTATCTTACTCCTCATCCGCACAGGGGCAAGCGCAATGATTCAACATATTTGAAGTATGTAATATCAAAGATTGCAGAGATAAAAGAAGTATCCGAAGATGAAGTAATAGAAAAGACAACAAAAAATGCCATGGATGTATTTGGTATTAAATAAGGTAAAAAAACAAAAAGATAGGAGATGAGTCAAAGTAAAGATGGGAATGATAACATACACAATTGACAACAAGCTATATATCAATGTTACAAACAAATGCACAAACTCATGCATATTCTGTATAAGAAACACTGAAAAAGGTTTAGGTAGCGAGTATGACCTGTGGCTTGAAAAAGACCCAACAGCAGATGAGATTTTAAACAGCATAAAAGACCCACAAAAGTATGATGAGATTGTCTTTTGCGGCTATGGTGAGCCACTTATCAGGCTTGATGTTGTGATTGAGGTTGCAAAAAGGCTAAAAGAAAAGACAGCTGTGCCCTTGAGAGTTAACACAAATGGACATGCCTCTTACATTCACAAGAAAAATGTTCCACAGCTTCTTCACGGCCTTATTGACAGAATTTCGATAAGTCTTAACGCTTCAAACAAACAAAAGTACAATGAGATTTGTAGACCATTTAATGAAGATATATACGACCATGTAATTGAGTTTATAAAAGAAAGCAAAAAATACATAAAAGAAGTGTGGGTTTCATGTGTAGATACCGTCATAGATGAAGAGGAGATAGACAGGTGCAAGGAAATTGCCAGAGACCTTGGCGTGAATTTTAAAGTGAGAGCGTATGAGGGATAATAAGAATAAAGGGGAATTTATCAGGATAAAAAAATAAATTGAGGTGTCTTTTAATGAAATTAAAAAGTTTAAGCGTTAAAAACTTCAAAAGTTTCAAAGAAATTGATATAGAGCTAAAAGATTTTAACGTGGTTATTGGTGCGAATGCTTCAGGAAAGTCAAATTTTGTTCAAGTATTTAAATTTCTACGCGATATTATGAATCTTGGTTTAGAAAATGCCGTGTCCATCCAAGGAGATATTGAATATCTTACTAATTTAAAAGTTGGCCGAGGTGAAGAATTATCAATTAGTATAGTGTGCGAAATGGAAGATAATGAAAAAATCACAAATACGAAGCAAAACATTGAAATGACTTTCCATGAAATGAGGTATGAGTTTTCTCTAAAAGAGAAAAAAGGTGCGCCAGGTTTTAAAATTGTTAACGATTGTTTGCTTCAAAAGTTTAAATTTAAAGATGAAGATGGGAAAATTATTGAGGGTGAAATCAGACTGTCCCATAAAAAAGATAAAGTAGTGTACGGAATTTTTCCAAAAGGTATTGAGGAGAAAGTGGAAAGTCTTATTCCGCTTTTATATTTAAAAATGGATTCTTTACCCCAGAACATTTTGCTAATTCAAACACCTTTATTTTTTATATGGCGGCGGTTGACGATAGATAATATATTCCGTAATATTTCAATTTACGATTTTGATCCCAAAAAGTCCAAGGAGGCTGCTCCAATTACAGGTAAGGCTGAATTAGAAGAAAACGGGAGCAATCTTGCAATAGTGTTAAAAAACATTTTAGAAAATGAAGAAAAAAGGCGAAAACTTTTTAATTTAGTAAATGACATTTTGCCTTTTGTCAATAATCTTTCTGTAGAAAAGTTACCTGATAAGTCCTTACTTTTCAAGCTCCAAGAATCATACTTTGAAAAGAAGGATATTCCTGCATCATTGCTTTCTGATGGAACTATTAATGTAATAGCAATGATAATTGCATTATATTTTGAAAAGAAAAAGTTTGTTATCTTTGAAGAGCCAGAAAGAAATATTCATCCTTTTCTTATTTCAAAAGTTATTGAAATGATGAAAGAAATTTCGCAAAGAAAACAAATTATTGTTACAACGCATAATCCTGAGGTTGTCAAATATGCAGGAGTTGATAATCTTTTGCTTGTTTCTCGCGGCAGAGATGGCTTTTCAAAGATATACCGACCACTTGAGAAAGAAGAGATAAAGATATTTTTAGAAAATGATTTAGGAATCGAAGAACTCTTTGTTCAAAATCTCCTGGAGGTAGGAGCGTAAGTAAATGAACTGTGGCAAAGGTATATACATTTTGGTGGAAGGTATAGATGATGAGAGGTTTTTTAGACGTATATTGGAACCCAAACTCTCTTCTAAGTATTCTTTCGTTCATATTATGAGATACTGTGGTGATGAGTTTAGGAGCCTTAAAAATTTGCAAAAGTATTCTAATCTCATAAAGGCTTTTGTGAAAAGTAATAATGATTACATTTTTGTAACAGACATAGATGATTCACCATGTGTTACATATAAAAAAGAGCAAATTGCAAAGTTGATAGAGAATATAAACAAAGAAAATGTAATTATAGTTAAGAAGGAGATAGAAAGCTGGTACTTAGCAGGTGCAGAAGATAATTTTTGCTCAAAGTTTGGAATTTCAGAGTCCCAAATTAGTAATACTGAAAAATTGTCAAAAGAAGATTTTAATAAGTTTATCCCTCGGAGTTTTGACAGAACAGATTTCATGATAGAACTTACAAAAAATTTTTCAATAGAAAAGGCTAAGAGCCGGAATGCATCTTTTAAATACTTTATGGAAAAGTACATCGAATAGAAATTCTATTTTTGAAGAGTTTTTTTGAAGAATGGTATTTGAAAATTCTCGTATATGTCTAAAATATATAAAAGGGAAAGAATATTTTATTAAAATCGGTCAATTATTCACATAACCACATCTACAAAAACAGAATAAAAACTTTGAAAAAGTTCATTTATTTTTGGTATTGATTGGTGTATACAAAAAGCATATAATTAAAACTGTAAAGGGCAGCTGATGAGAAAAAACAAAAGATAGCTGCGGACAACCCCTTGAGATTTTAAAAAACACATACAGTAGGATCCCCCCGTTCATTTCCTCCTTTTATATAGAAAGCGGGCAGAAGCTCAACAAGCAAAAGAGCTTCTGCCCGCTTGCGATTTTAGGGGGAATTTTTTAATGCAAGCTTTTTAAAAAATATTGTAAAATAGAATAAGGCATATTTTTTTGTCAAAGGGGAATTTTAAGAGCAACATGGCAAAGTACAGATTGGGTCAAAAAAAGAGAGGAGTAGTTTTTAGGAAAACTCAAAAAGAGAAGAAAAGAAGGTTTAAACGCAAATATATACTCTATATCTTTGCTATATGGATTTTAGCAAATGTGCTCTTATTTTTGGTAAGAGAATATCTTTCGAACTACTATTTTTCAACCCAGCTACCTGAGCTTTCTCCTGAAAATTATAAAAGAATACTTATATTTGCACCGCATTGTGACGACGAGACCCTGTCTTCTGCTGGTGTCATCCAAAAAGCCTTAGCAAATGGCAGTAAAGTAAAAGTTGTTGTGATGACAAACGGTGACGGTTTTACAAGAGCAGCTGGGCAAAACTTTGGCAAGATTAGATTAAAAGCCGAAGACTATATTAAATTTGGATACCTTCGTCAAAAAGAGACCATTCATGCTCTTGAGAATTTGGGGGTTGAAAGGGAGGATATTATCTTTTTAGGTTATCCGGATAGGGGTTTGAGGTATCTTTGGGAAAAGTATTTTGACTCAAAAGTGAGCTATTTTAATCCTCTTACAAGAATCTTTCACAGTCCATATTCAAATTCCTATGAGAAAAATGTCCAGTACAAAGGCGTAAATGTTGTGAAAAACATAGAAAGTATAATAAAGTCATTTGAACCAGATTTGATAATATACCCCTACTCACGCGACCAGCATCCTGACCATTGGGCAACCTCTGCGTTTGTTAAATTTTCACTTTTAAAGCTTGGGTACAAAGGTGATGAGTGGCAGTACCTTGTTCACAGAGGTGACTGGCCAACTCCGTTTGGCAAGCACCCGGACATGTTTTTAGTACCACCTTTCAAGCTTGCGTTTACAGATACCAAGTGGTATCAGGTATCACTTGATGATTTTATGATAGAGAGAAAAGCAAACTCTATTTCAGATTATCACTCTCAAATAAAGGTTATGCGAGGGTTTTTAGAGGCTTTTATAAGGCGAAACGAGCTTTTTGCAAAGCTTGGCAATAGCATTGCCAAAAGGTATGAGGGTGACGACCTGTTTTCGCCTAAATATCTGGTGATAGAAGAACCAACGCATGATATCTGGTCGCTTATTTTTGAAAAAGGTGCGGACATAGATAGTATCTATGCTGCATATGACAGCAAGAATATCTACATAGGCATTAAAATGGTAGGGTCTGCAAAAAGACTTATTAACTATTATCTTCACATTCGTGCGTTTAAAGACCAAAAATATCTTGGAAGGATGTACATCCAAATTTCGGGAAGTAAAATGAAAAGCGTAAAAACTATGACAACTCCTCAGTTTTCTTTAGACAATTCAAAATTCCAAAGAAACAAAAGTTATATGAAGATAGTTCTGCCAAAGAAAAATTTACAAAACGCAAACATGCTATTTTTAAGTCTCAGGACAGAGTTTTTAGGCCGTCAGCTTGACAGAAGCGCATGGAAAGTGATACTGCTGAAATAAAACCTTTATTGAGGAATTAGCTCTTCGTACTTGTAGGTAAATTCAATAAGCTTTGGTGCCATATAGATAGGGCTGTTGGTTCTGAGAGCAAGTGCAATTGCATCGCTTGGTCTTGAGTCTATGACAGATATGACATTGTTATAGTCTTTAAGATAAAGTTCTGCATAATATGTGCCGTCTTTGATGTCAGTGATTACAACCTTTTGAATTGAAATACCAAATTTTTGAAAGATGTTAACCATCAAATCATGTGTGATTGGGCGTGGAAGTTGCTGCTTTTCAAGTGCAAGTGCGATTGACTGTGCCTCTAAAGGTCCAATAAAGATAGGGAGTACCATCTTGTTGTTTTTGTCACACAACAGGACCGCAAATCCTCCACCTTCATGGAAAAATGCAACGTTTAAAACGTACATTTCAATCATAGTGAATAGCACCTCTTTTAAATTGGAATAATTTACAACAAAGCAAAAAACCCCTTACTCTAATATTATGACACAAAGCAAGGGGTCAAATAAAGATTTTAGAAAAAATTATTTTTGGTTTTTTAAAATTCTAAGTGAGTTCAAAATAGCAATTAGAGCAACGCCCACATCTGCTAAAACTGCCTCCCAAAGGTTTGCAAAGCCTATTGCGCCCAAAGCCATGACCAAAAACTTTACAGAGAGCGAAATTGAAATATTTTGTATTACAACTCTGCGAACAAACCTTGAAATTTGAATCAGATCCAAAATTTTCTCGGTTGAATTTTCAAGAAGTATTACATCTGCTGCTGCAGTTGCAATGCTTGAGGCATTCTGCACAAACGAAATTCCAACATCACATACAGCCAAGGCAGGGCAGTCATTTATCCCGTCACCTACAAATACAACCGTTGCATTTTCAGCTTCCTTTTTAATCTGTTCAGCAATCTTTGCCTTGTCTTGAGGAAGAAGATTTGCAAAAATTCCATCAAACTCAAGTTCACCTGCTAATTCTTCAGCAGCTTCCTTTTTGTCACCTGTGAGAAGAAACGTCTTTATCCCAAGTTTTTTTAACAAATTCAATGTATCTTTTATATCTTGTCTGAGAAAGTCCTTTAAAACCACATATCCACAGAACTTATTATCTACAGCAACATATACTGCTGTTGAAGCAATAAAATCTTCTTTTATCTCAACCTTAACACCATTTTCTTCTAAAAACTCTTTTGTTCCAGCAATGACTTTTTTGCCATCTACAACCCCTTCTATTCCCTTGCCGGCATACTCTTTTACTTCTTTTACTGACTCTGCCTCAACTTTGACTTTAAATTCTCTGGTGACAGAAAGAGCAATTGGATGATTTGAAAAACTTTCTATGTGGCAGAGAAGTCTTATAAACTCTTCATAGGATATATCTTTTGTCACAACTTTGTCAACTTTTAGGCTGCCTTGAGTGATAGTTCCAGTTTTATCAAAAAGAATAGCATAAATTTTCCTTGCCATTTTGTCAATGTATGTTGTACCTTTTACAAGGATTGAAGCTTTAGATAGTCGTGCAACGCCGGCAAAATAGGAAAGAGGCACGGACAAAACAAGGCTGCATGGGCAAGAGACAATTAGGAATATAAGAGCGCGATATATCCATCTGTCAAATGGTTGAGAGAACAAGAGTGGTGGGACAACTGCTACCAAAAAAGCAATGACAGTTACAGCAGGTGTATAAACTCTTGCAAAGTAAGTAATAAACCGCTCTGTTTGTGATTTTTTAGATGTTGCATTTTCTACAATCTCTATTATCTTTGAAATTGTAGAGTCTTTGTAAAAGCTCTTGGCAAGCACTTCTATTGTCCCATCAATATTTATTAACCCTGCAAACACTTCATCGTTTTCCTTCACAGGAATTAGCCTTGACTCACCTGTGATTGCAGATGTGTCCAAAAAAGAACTACCTGCTGCTACAACTCCATCAATAGGTACCCTTTCACCTGCTTTGACAATGACAGTATCACCAGGAACGATGTCTTTTGGATTTACCCTTTTTATTTCATTTTCAATCTTCAGGTTTGCATATTCAATTTCAAGGTTTTTCAAGGAATTTATAGTCTTTCTTGACCTTCTGATTGCTGTCTCTTCAAGTAGCTCGCCTATTTTGTAAAGAAGCATAACAAGGACTGCTTCTGGGTATTCTTTGAGCAAAAAGGCAGAGATTGTTGCAACTGTCATCAAGAAATTTTCATCAAACAGTTTTAGCCGAAGAAGGTTTTGCAAAAACTTTCTTATTACACTTTCTCCTGCCAAGATATACGCTGCTGCCAAAAATATCAATCCCCACCACGCTCTTTTATAAACAAAAAGCCCCGATGCGAAAAAGAAGATTGAAACAATTATCAAAGAAAGATCTTTTATATCAATCACAGGCTTTTCCTTAGGTACTTCTAAAACTTTGACATCTGGCTCAATTTCATTTACAATTTTGGTTACATTTTCTAAAAAGAGTTTATAGTCCTTGGGCGATACTTCAGCTGTTAGCTTTTTTGTGACAAAGTTCAAATTTGCATTTTTGACAAAGTATAGGCTATTTACCTTTTGTTCAATCTTAGATGCACAGTTTGCACAAGAAAGATTTTCTAATATGAGTTCAACCTTACCGTTTGCCAAGTCTGACATCTCCTTTATGATGTTATTATTGGTTGTTGATTAAAGTCAAGCTTTTTCTGAAAGATGTAAAAGCCCAAGTTCTAATATACTCTTTACATGCTCATCATTTAAACTGTAGTAGACCACCTTTCCCTCTTTTCTGCTCTTGACAAGCCTAAATGCTTTCAAAAGTCGCAGCTGGTGGGATATTGCCGACTGCGTCACCTGCAGCAGCGCCGCTAAATCGCACACACACATCTCTGATATCAGAAGCGCATTTAAAATCTTCACTCTTGTTGAATCTGAAAACACTTTAAAAAACTCAGAGAGATCAAATAGCTTCTCATCATCAGGCAGCTCTTTTTTTACCTTCTCAAGAATGTCTTGATGAATTATCGTGCATGAGCAAGTATCTATCTTTTTTGACATTCTTTTCACCTCAGATCATAAACATATGAACAATTATTCATGTGTTCATTATATATCTTTTATATTGTCTTGTCAACAACTGCAAAATTTTTAGCTTGAAAGATGACACTATTATAGTTTTGAAATCCTTGACTCAAAGTCTTTTCGAGTGCTACACTTGAAAAGAGGAACATAAAAATTTTGGGGGGTTGGCATGTGATCCTTATACTTCTTACAATTGGCTATCCACATCCTAAAAGAGATGTTTTTGTGGGAAATGAGATAGACTTTCTTTGCAGGGCTTTTGACAGGGTTTTTATTTTACCTGTTCAGGCAGGCAAAGTTTTGCCAAAGAAATTAAAAAACGGTGATAAATACAAACCCCACCAGAAGGTAAAGGTATGGGATGTTGAGTACACAATAAAGGACATTTTGTTTGTTTCTCCTAAATTAATTGTGCTTGCTGCAAAAGAAGCTCTCAAAGCAATTTTTCAAAAAAACACAGTTAGATATAAGATGCTTTATCTTTGGATGATTTTTAGGTGGGTGTTTTTGACGAACATCACATTGAAAAATCTCAGCAGGCTATTTGAAAAAGAAGGAATTGACCCAAATGATACAGTCCTTTATTCTTACTGGTTTCACTTTCTGGCTTTAAGTGTTGCTCTTTTTAAAAAGCCTGTTTTATTAAAGATCTCAAGAGCGCATCGCTCAGACCTATATACAGAACTTTTTCCCCAGCCCTGCAAAGAGTTTATAATAAATCACATTGACAAAGTATTTGCATGCTCCAAGATGGGCGCAGATTATATAAATAAGAAGTATAACACAAACAAAGCAGCCATTTCATACCTTGGAACTTTTAATGATTATAAGGTAAACCTTAACAAGAAAAGGTCAAAGCCCTTTAAGATAGTCAGCTGTGCGAGGGTTGTGCCTGTCAAAAGGGTTGAAAAAATAGTGGATAGCCTTGAAAAAATAGAAGGCTATGAGATTTTATGGACACACATTGGAGATGGAGAGCTTTTTGAAAGTCTAAAAGAATATGCTCAAAAGAAGCTTTCTAAAAAAGAAAATATTACCTACAATTTTATGGGGTTTTTGCCAAATAGTAAAATCTTAGACCTTTACGCAAAAGAAGATTTTAACCTGTTTGTAAATACAAGCTCATCTGAAGGTCTTCCTGTTTCGATCATGGAGGCAATGTCGTTTGGAATACCTGTTGTGGCGACAGACGTTGGAGGTGTGCGTGAGATTGTAAAAGATGGCTCAAATGGGTATTTGCTTGAAAAAGATTTCACAGAAGATGAACTTTCATCGCTAATAGAAAAATTTATTCAAATGCAAGAGGGTGAGTATCAGAGATTTTGTATTGAGGCAAGAAAGACATGGGAAGAAAGGTTCAATGCTAAGAAAACATATGAGGAATTTGTATCTGAAATAGTAAGGCTTGCACAGTCAAAAAAGGGAGCTGAACTAAAGAATGGGGAATAATAAACTTGAGGTGTTATCTAAAGTAGATCTTTTTCTGCTTGACATGGACGGCACAATCTACCTTGGTGATAGGCTCTTTGAAGGCAGCAGGGAGTTTGTACAGCTTTTAAAAGAAAATAACAAAGAGTTTTTGTTTTTGACAAACAACTCATCAAAAAGCTCTGATGACTACCTAAAAAAGTTATCAAAAATGGGAATTGAGATTACAAAAGAAAATCTTCTCACATCGGGCCAGGCAACTGCTATTTATCTTAAAAGTATTGACCAAAGAAGTGTTGTCAGTGCATATGTTGTGGGCACGCAGTCTTTGAAAGATGAACTCAAAAGTTTTGGAGTAAATGTTGTAGATAGCATTGAAAAAGAAAAGGTAGACTATCTGATTGTTGGGTTTGACACAGAGCTTACCTACAAAAAACTTTTGGATGCTTGCAAGCTTATAAGAAAAGGAGTGCCTTTTTTGGCAACAAACCCTGATTTGGTTTGCCCACTTGAGGGTGGTGAGTACATTCCAGATTGTGGTTCAATCTGTATAATGCTTGAAAATGCAACAAAGAAAAAGCCTCTTTTTATAGGAAAGCCATCTTCGATAATTGTTGATGTCATCTCGAAATTCAAAAATGTTGAAAAGAGCGAAATAGCCATGATTGGCGACAGACTCTACACAGACATAAAGATGGCAAATGACAATGGAATGATTTCTATTCTTGTCTTGTCTGGCGAGACAACTTATGAGGATGTGGAAAAATCCGCCATCAAGCCAACTTTGATATATAACTCTATCAAGGATATCTATGAAGATTTGAAAATTCTTTACAGGGGTGCAAAATAGAATGTGCGGAAGATATCTATTTTTGCCAGATGAACAAATTGAAGAAATAAAAAACATTTTACAAAGAATTAATCAAAAATTTCATGACACACCCTTTTTGAACAAACTCAAAATAGGAGAGATTTTCCCAACAGAGCTTGTCCCGGTGGTAGTTGCTGGAAATGATGAGAAAGACGCTACAATTGCCCGCTGGGGCTTTCCTATTGAGGGCAAAAAACAGGTGATAATAAATGCAAGGGCAGAGACTTTGCTTGAAAAGTGGACTTTCAAAAGAATAGTTCATCAAAGATGCCTTATTCCAGCAGTTGGATTTTATGAGTGGAAAAAGAGAGAGGATAGTAAACAAAAATTTTTAATAAAGCCTCAAGACAGAAGCCTTTTTTACATGGCAGGACTTTATGAGAGAATCAACTTGGAAGATGGCACTCAAATTGACGCATTTGTAATTATCACCACCCAGCCTAATTCCCAGGTAAAGCCAATTCACGACAGAATGCCGGCGATACTTAAAAAAGAACATGAAGATTTGTGGCTTTTTGAAAAGGGTGATGAAAGAAAATTGAAAAAGTTATTTGATGCTGTTTTAAAGCCATACGAAGGTGAGATGGAAATTGAAAAAGTCGAGAAGTGATAAATTTTGGAGTAGGTTTTTCAATAGGTACGAGGTGAAGGCATATTTACCACCTAAAATAAATTAAGTTACCGCAGGTGCAGCTAAGGGTGTTTTGTTTGTGGCTTTTGAGGATAGTAAAACCGCAGGTGAGAGAGGAGATAGAAAGCAGGATAGATGAACTGCTAAAGAAGATAGAAGCTGAGGGGATGAAAGATGTGGGTGAGTTTATATTCAATGTTCAGCAGCTGATACAGGAGTATTACAAAGAAGCAGAAGAAAAAGGCAAAGAAAAGGGCTATGAAGAGGGTATACAGGAAGGTATACAGCGAAAAGAAGAGGAAATTGTGAGAAGGCTTATACAAAAGGGGTTTGATGACAATTTCATAGCTGAAGCAACTGGAGTTGAAGTTGAGAGAGTAAGGAAGATAAGAGAAGAATATACGAAATATTTTTAATTTCCCTTTGCTATTTGTAAATATCTGTGTTATAATAAAGACGACAAATTCAAACTTTCTCCAAAACAAAGGCGTTTTGGGGCGGAAGCTTCAAAACGCCTTTTATTTTTTTTTATGAAACTTTTTTCAGGGGGGTTTTGCAAGATGCAAGTTGTATTGATTATCTTGGGTGTGCTTGTGCTATCAGTTGTATTTTCCATTCTTATCTTAAAAATCTTTGTTGACAAGACACTTTCTATTTTGCAAGGCAAAAACAACCTCAACGCAATTGAAAAGCTATTTTTGACACCTGTGAAAGATTGGGCAGCATCTTTTCAGGATTTTCTAAGTGACATATTTAAAGAAATTGACCTTGCATACAACAAAATCCTGTCAGTTGCTTATGACATTGAATCAAGCGCAGAAAAGAACCAACAACAGTCAAATCTTGTTTTAACAAATAGTAAAGATATTCAAAATTCTATATCAGAACTTTTGATAGGTTTGAGGCTTGTTCTCCAGCACATTGAAAGTGCATATGAAAATGTCTCAAGCCTTGAAGAATTCATGGTTCATTTCAAAGAAAAAAACCAGAATATTCAGGAGGACATTCAAAAACTGCTTGCCGAGGTTTCAACCGATTTGGAAAGTATGGTTTCGGAAAATACAGCATACACACATAAAATGGCTGATCAAATAACCAAGCTCAAAGCTGTTTTCAAAAAGGTAGAAGATTTTCTTGGCACAATTGTGAAAATTTCAGAGAAGATAAACATCCTTGCACTGAACGCTTCAATTGAATCTGCAAAGCTTGAAAGTGTGCTTGGCGAGAATTTCAAAACAGGCTTTCATGTAATTGCTGACCAAATTCGAAGACTTTCAAATGACACGAAATCAACTGCAGACGAGATTGGAGACTTTATCATTGAAATTTCTGGCATTGTTGATGGAATTTCAAGCCTCAGCGAGAAAAGTAAGGATATTATATCAAGGCAGGTAGAATATGGCAAGACTACTTTTGAAAAACTAAATCAAGTATCGCAGCTTGTTGGCTACATAAACAAGAAGATTTCCCAGGCATCAGAAAAGCTTTCTGTTCAGTACTCAATTGTGAACGATCTTAAGCACTATGTATCAAGGCTGGAAAATAGCTACATCGCTGTAGATAGAAGCACCAACAAAATTTTAAGTTCTGTAGAGGTGAGCCAAAAAACTGCAGCAAGGCTTATGCGACTTATGAACAGGCTTGTTGACATATGCAGAGAGTTTGAATCTGTCAGAAATGACATCTCAGCAAAAATTACAAAGAGGGTAGAAATACAGGTAAACCAGCAACGCATTACAGAGGCTATTGAAATAATTGAAAATGAAGTGATTCCGCAACTTGTTTTAAGCTGGCAGAAAGAGCTCAATCACAAAGAGGTTATAGACCAGAGTCTGCAAAAGTTTTCTAATATATTTGAGGCTCTGTGGACAAACAATCCTGATGGAACCTTTATATATTCAAATCCGCCAGAGGGCATAGAAAACGCAAAGGTCAGAGAGTGGTTCACAAAAGCGGTGGCAGGTCACACATATGTATCTTCAGCTTACATCTCAGCTATAACAAGAAACTACTGCATTACAGTTTCTATGCCTGTATATGACAGTATTGGTAAGCTTTTGGGCGTGATAGGTGCTGATATAAAGCTATGAATAGTGAAATGTTAGCAAATAGGTTTTTAAGGTTTACACTAATCATGTAAGTAGTGAGATGCTGCTTGTATGCTCTTTTCCTTTATGGTATGATTTTAAACGTAAGAAAAAACTATAGCTGGATAAAAATTAATTATAAGGATGAAGTAGATTATTTTGTTCATGGCTTTTGAGGATAGTAAAACCGCAGGTGAGAGAGGAGATAGAAAGCAAGATAGATGAACTGCTGAAGAAGATAGAAGCTGAGGGGGTGGAAGATGTGGGAGAGTTTATATTCAATGTTCAGCAGCTGATACAGGAGTATTACAAAGAAGCAGAAGAAAAAGGCAAAGAAAAGGGCGAGACTTGTCAAGAATTTTGTGTTTCCAATTTATAACGTAAGTTGTAAAGTTGGGTTATGTTATTGATGCATTTTCTAATACTGGGAACTCCATTTTTCCATTTTGTACGGCGTAAGTTCTCTTCTTGTTCCGTAAATATTAATTTCTAAGACTTTGGCAGCATTGATATATCCAACTGAATTTACTTTTTTACTTTTCAATCATGCTATTTACACAAAGGCGGCGTTTGTGGATAAGAATATGCTTTCTTAATTCCTCAGGGTATTTCATATGAACAGAATAAAACTCTGCTTTTTCTGATATTGCAGCAATAAAATCGAGGATATTTTGAAAGGTATCCATCACAAAGTTCTTTAAATTTCAGTAAAGCTTTGTCAAAATCGGAGGAAGAAATTCTAAGTGTGTCTAAACTCTTGTTAAAAGCTGAAAGCCTATGTCTTTTGCCATATGTTTTCAGCTATTTTATTGGAGGTGGACAAAAGCAAGCTCAAGGTCAGCAAGAGGATAAGCAAGTTTGACAGCATCTATCTTATTTTCTTTGCCGAAGAAAGAGCAGAACACCGAAAATGTCTTTTTTACCTTTCTTGAGTCGATACCGGGGCAGGCATTGCAAGTAGCAAGTTTTATCTTAGAATTATCCTTAACTTCACTTTTGAATAACCATCGATGAAAAGTAGCAAAAGCACTTGTTGGTAGTTTTCTTTATTTTAAGAAACTTAAGCTCATTTTTAAGGTCTTCTTTGATTTTTAGTATTTCATTTTCGGAATATGGAAGATTCAAAGCTTTCAGAGTCTGGGCAAGGGAAGGCTCAAGAATAACCATTGACGACTAAAGACATAAGCAGGAAAGTAGCTAAGCTATCAACTCTTTTGTAGCGGAAAGAAGAGGATAGAAGGTCGGAAATTCTAAGGGCGTGTGCGAGGGACAGAGATTTCAAGACACAAGACAGGTGTTGCAAGTTTTACTTCAATATAAACCATTGCCTTTGTCATTGTCATTTTTAGCAAGGAAGACTTTTCTTTCCGATAACATAAAGCAATCGAGCAAGTTTTCTAAGAGTTGCTAAAGAAGCTTTGCGGTTAGGATCATCTTTGGAGCAATACATATTTAATACTTGCTTCTTGGGCCATGTTTTTAGCAGTCTCAATAATTTCGTTTTTATTCATTTTAAGTAGCCCCCTTGATAATTACTTCAATACTAATTATACAGTGGACACAATTTTATTTTAACTCCCAATCAAGCAGTCAACTTAATAGTTAAGCATTGTTTAAGTAATCAAATAGGCTGGGTAGTAGTAGGGAAAATGAAGGAGATAAAACAAGAGATAAATCTTGGTAAAGTAAACAATCAAAATTTTGTGGAGATACCGTTTGAGAAGTTCAAGAGGAAGTTAGAATCAAAGTGCAAGTATTATGGTATAGGGTATGTGGAAGTGGATGAAAGCTATACATCACAGACATGCAGTAGATGTGAAATAATAAAGAAAAGCAACAGGAAACACAGGGGATTGTACGTATGTAAAGATTGCGGGTATGTTGTTAATGCAAATATAAACGGTGCGATAAATATTTTAAGAAAAGTAGCTGGTGAATCTGCTATAAGGCAGATAACCAGTAGTGGGTGTGTGAACCACCCTGTGAGAATAAGGGTAGTATAACACTACCAAGCTTCTTGCGAAGCCTCCACCTCTTCAGGTGGATGGTAGTTCACTATTAATTCTTTGTGTTTTTCTGTATCTAACATTTCAAAGTTGTAATTTTTGAATAAGATTTTAAAATCCTCTGGAAGTTTCACAGAAGCATACCTCTCTGTTACAGCTGGTTCCTTTTTTTTCTTTCTGTTAATCATTATAATATAACCATAAAAATTTGCCTTGTAAATTTGTTATCATGCAATAATCATCTAATTAGGTACTATAGAATTAGATTAACAAAAGGCAAAGCATACAAATACATCCTACTTTTTATATACAATATCTAAAACAATTATAAATTACCTTAAAAAATTTATATAAAATAAAATGCAATTTTGGTATTGACAAATTGCAAAATGAAGAATATAATGAGAGTAAACAAAGAGAATAAAGAAAGAAAGGCAAAGGCGCCTTTCAAAAGGTTGCCTTTGCCTTTTTTATTTAACACCGCAATTTACTTAATACTTCTTTTACCTCACATGGGATAATACTCCACACACAACCCATTTGCAATGTTTTTCCCTTTACTTTTTTCTTTAAAACAACTTTTTTATTATACCACATAAATTTATTTCTGAAAAGAGGGGCGCAGGGAGGTGTTAAAAAGTGCTTTTCAAATTCAAATCAACTTTCAATTAAATGAGGAGGGTTAAAAATGTATAGAAGTTTTAAAATCCTGCTTGGTATTGTACTTTTAATCCTTGCTTTGATATTAGGATTTAGCACAGCAAAAGCTGACCAGATTACACCTGAAAAGGTCGCAACAGCAATTGACAATGTGTGGGTGCTTATTACAGCGTTTTTGGTCTTCTTCATGCAAGCAGGGTTTGCAATGGTTGAAGCAGGTTTTACAAGAGCAAAGAACGCAAGCAACATTGTTATGAAAAACCTAATGGACTTTGCAATCGGTTCTGTAATTTTCTGGTTGTTCGGGTTTGCATTCATGTTTGGCAAAGACGCTGGTGGTTTTATAGGAACGTCAGGATTTTTCCTAAGCGACTCATTCAAACATTTAGGGCTTTCAATTCCACTTACATCATTCTTGATGTTCCAGACAGTATTTGCAGCAACAGCCGCAACAATAGTATCTGGTGCTATGGCTGAGCGAACAAAGTTCATTGCTTACTGTATCTACAGCGCAGTTATTTCATTCATAATATATCCTGTTGTTGGTCACTGGGCATGGGGCGGCGGCTGGCTTAGCAAACTTGGATTTATCGACTTTGCAGGTTCTACTGTTGTTCACTCAGTTGGTGGCTGGTGTGCACTGATAGGCGCTGCAATGCTTGGGCCAAGAATAGGGAAGTATACAAAAGATGGCAAGGTCAATGCTATCCCTGGCCATAGCATCACCTTAGCAGCACTTGGCACATTTATCTTGTGGTTTGGCTGGTTTGGATTCAACCCAGGTTCTACTCTTTCAGGTATGAACGACAAAATTGGCGATATTGCTGTCAATACCAACTTGGCAGCTGCGATGGGTGCAAACTTAGCAATGATATACACATGGCTAAAGTACAAAAAACCAGACGTTAGTATGACACTAAATGGTGCTTTGGCTGGTCTTGTTGCAATCACAGCAGGATGTGCATCAGTTAACGCTTGGGGTGCAGCAATTATTGGTGGCCTTGCAGGAGTGCTTGTAGTTGTCGCTGTTGAGTTCATTGACAAAAAGCTCAAAATTGATGACCCAGTCGGTGCAATCTCAGTGCATGGCGTATGTGGAGCTTTTGGTACACTGATGGTTGGTCTTTTTGCAACAGATGGAGGTCTTTTCTATGGCGGTGGAATAAAGCAATTTTTAGTTCAGCTTGCAGGTGTTGTTTCAACGTTTATCTGGACAACAATCACAGCTTTTATCCTATTTGCAGTTATAAAACTCACAGTTGGTTTGAGAGTCTCTGAAGAGGAAGAGATAGAAGGTCTGGATGTTACAGAACATGGTACGGCTGCGTATGGAGACTTTGTAATAAAATCTCAAACAGTTAAGTAAAAATATGTAGATAAGCCAAATCTTAATTGAAAAGGGTGAAGATTATGAAAAAGATTGAGTGTATAATCAGGCCTGAGAAGCTTGAAGAGGTAAAAGATGCTTTAAACCAGCTTGGCCTCAAAGGTATGACAGTGTCACAGGTTATGGGCTGTGGCCTTCAAAAGGGAAAGACTGAGTATTACAGAGGTGTTGAGATTAACATAAACCTCTTACCAAAAATAAAGATTGAGCTTATTGTAAAAGACTCAGAGGTCGATAGAATTGTAGACACAATCGTAAAAGTTGCACGCTCTGGCAAGATAGGCGATGGAAAGATATTTATTTACAATGTCGAGGATGCAGTAAGAATTAGAACCGGCGAAAAGGGAGAAAATGCGATATGAAATTTGGGGGGCTTGCCTCTATCTTCGGTCAATAGCTGCCCGCTTACAATTTGGCAACAGCAGGCATCCAAAACACCCCCAAATTGAGAGGATAGATCAGCCTTGCCTCTTGCGCCCCTCTAAAAGTGATGCGTATGTTGAACTGCGGAAAAAATATTAAATAATTGGGAGGAGGAATTAGACTTATGAGAAAATCAAATAAAATGTTGGTAAAAATGTTATCTTTGTTATTAGTAATTGTAATGGTTGTGTCTGTCTTATACGGATGCAAAAAGTCTTCATCTTCTTCTGAAAGCAAAAAAGAGAAAAGTGAAGAAACAATAAAAGTTGGCATTTTACATTCATTAAGTGGGACAATGTCAATAAGTGAGGTTTCTCTGAAAGACGCAGAGTTAATGGCCATAGAAGAAATTAATAATAATGGTGGAGTACTTGGTAAAAAATTGGAGCCTATAGTAGAGGACGGAGCATCGGATTGGCCAACATTTGCTGAAAAAGCTAAGAAACTCTTGACTTTGTCAGTTTGAAGCTCAAAAAGCTTGGGAGGACTGGGATTGACAAAATATGGACCTCAATTTTGTCACTACATCATTTGCTAATACCAATAAATTCTAAGCCTTCCTCATATGTCATGAAGTTTTTTGGACCCTTTATCTTCATTACATTCAGTATATCTCCAGCTTCTCCCTCAATTTTTTGCTTTATCAAATATTTCTTCCCTTTTATCTCTATTTCAAAAAAGTTCATTGAATATATTGCTTCCATTATCCTTTCACTACTTATTCCTTTACCTTTTCTCCTCAAAATATATTCCAATGTCCTTTGCAGTAAAAATGCCAAAAAACATATCACAAAATGTCCTTTTATTCTGCTTTCTGTAAAGTGATATATCGGTCGCACTTCTAAACAGCTTTTCATTACTCTGAATGACTGTTCTATCTTCCATAAATCGTGATATGCTCCTAAAACCTCTTCTACATCCATATCCTTTTTGCTCGTTTGAATTGCATAATAACCGTCAAATTTCTCATCTCGTTTTATCGCTTCCTCATCCAATACATATTCTTCTGATTTTGATTTCTTCTTCAAATATTTCCTTGCACCTTTCTTTTCTAAGGCTGTTATGCTTCCTTTGTTCTCTAAAAGCTCTTTGGCTTTTCTTACCAATCTCTCTCTGTCTTCTTTGTCTTTCTTGGCTCTCTTGCTTGAATACGTTATTATCAAATTCTCTTCTATTTTGAACTCTTTACCCTCTTCATCCTTGACAATATTTGTTCTTTCCAATACCTTATATTTGAATTCATCACCATAAATTTCTTCAGCATTCAAACATCTTTTGCCATCAAGTCTTTTATATCCTTCTTCATTAAAAACTTCATCTAAAATTTCTTTACTTGCATTCTTTAATCTGCTTGCTACTATATAGTCGTACCCAGCTTCTTTTATCATCTTTAAATTTATTCTGCTGTTAAGCCCTTTGTCTGCTACTATTATTATCTTATCTATACTAAATTTTTCCTTCAGCTTCCTCAGTATCTTTACCATCGTCTTGCTATCTATCGTATTACCAGGAAAAAGTTCATACCCTATCGGTCTGCCTTCTTTGTCCACCAAAAGCCCTAATACAACTTGCACTTCATTTACCTTGTTGTCTTTGCTAAACCCAAAATTTTTAAGTTCATCCGCTCTACAACTCTCAAAGTATATTGTCGTCACATCATAAAACACTACATCAACTACCATCTTAAATAAGTCTTTATTTCTCTGATACAGGTATGTCTCTAAATCTTCTTTTACACTGTCAAGAAAATCTAAACACCTGTACAATTGATTCAAATCTATATCCTCTTCAAATCCAAAATATTTGCTTCTCTGATGATAAGTTCTTAGTTTGCTCATTGGCTCTATCAATCTCTGTATGGTCATTAAAAAACTTACTTTGTCTACATCAAATTTTATCTTTCTCTCTTTTGCTGCTTTCCCTTTTAAAAACTTATCAATTTCAAGCTCCTGCCATAACTTTCTGTATACAATGTATCCCCAGTTTTTTACAACTGCATCCGAAATATCTTCTTCAGATTCAATAGTAACAGCTTTTGCATTCTCAGTAGTTGTTTCAGCGACAATATCAGATAGTTTTTTTACAATGTTTTTAAAAGCGGGGTCATCTTTGAGAATATCAAGTCTACCAAAGTTAAATAGTACTCTTTGCTTTACTTTACCATTTTCACGGTAATTTTCGACTAACCTAACATACTGATAACCGCCAGCATTAGTAATTTTGACAAACATATGGCAACTCCTTGAAGATAGTTTGTTATATTGTACCACAAAATATTTAAAAAGTCAAGCAAATTCAGTATATATTAAGCTAAAATTTGTCCCTACATTTTTTAAAATTTTTTATTTTTCTCTTCTTGAAACCCGCATAAATTAAGACTTTGTTATTTTTTGTTAGCTCAAAAACACCTCTTAACTGACAAAGTCAAGAAAAATATTAAATAATTGGGAGGAGGAATTAGACTTATGAGAAAATCAAATAAAATGTTGGTAAAAATGTTATCTTTGTTATTAGTAATTGTAATGGTTGTGTCTGTCTTATACGGATGCAAAAAGTCTTCATCTTCTTCTGAAAGCAAAAAAGAGAAAAGTGAAGAAACAATAAAAGTTGGCATTTTACATTCATTAAGTGGGACAATGTCAATAAGTGAGGTTTCTCTGAAAGACGCAGAGTTAATGGCCATAGAAGAAATTAATAATAATGGTGGAGTACTTGGTAAAAAATTGGAGCCTATAGTAGAGGACGGAGCATCGGATTGGCCAACATTTGCTGAAAAAGCTAAGAAACTTTTGCAAAAAGACAAGGTAGCAGTTATTTTTGGTTGTTGGACGTCTGCAAGTAGAAAGGCTGTTTTACCAGTTGTAGAAGAAAATAATGGTTTACTGTTTTACCCAGTTCAATATGAAGGTTTAGAATCATCACCCAATATTTTCTATATGGGAGCTGCACCAAACCAACAGATAGTTCCAGCTGTGAAATGGTTATTTGACAATGGCAAAAAAAGATTTTATTTGTTGGGTTCAGATTATGTTTTTCCACGTACAGCAAATAAGATTATTAAGGCTTATCTAAAGTATTTAGGCGGTGTTGTGGTTGGAGAAGAATACACGCCATTGGGTCATACAGATTATAGCTCTGTGATAAATAAAATCAAAGCTGCAAAGCCAGATGTAGTGTTTAATACGCTAAATGGCGATAGTAATGTAGCATTTTTCAAGCAGTTAAAAGATGCGGGAATTGATGCCAAAACTCTACCAGTTATGTCAGTAAGCATTGCAGAAGAAGAAATCAAAGGAATTGGTCCAGAATATTTAAAAGGCCATCTTGTAGCATGGAACTATTTCCAAAGCGTAGATACTCCTGAAAATAAAGAGTTTGTAGAGAAATACAAGAAGAAATATGGAGAAGACAGGGTAACCGATGATCCTATTGAAGCAGCATATATAGGAGTATATTTATGGGCTAAAGCTGTTGAAAAAGCAGGGTCAACAGATGTGGATAAAGTAAGAGAAGCAGCGAAAGGAATTGAGTTTAATGCTCCGGAGGGCCCTGTTAAGATCGACGGAGATAATCAACATTTATATAAGACAGTTAGAATAGGCGAAATACTAGAAAATGGACAAATAAGAGAACTGTGGAAAACAAATGAACCGGTAAAACCAGATCCATACCTAAAAGGTTATGAATGGGCAAAGGGATTAAGTGAGCAATAAATCTATAAAAAAGGCAAGAGGAGGGGGTGAAGAACATTAGTTACTGGTTTAGTAATATATTCAATGCCCTTAGTGTTGGTAGCATTTACATCTTAATTGCTATGGGTCTTGTCATAACATTTGGTTTAATGAAAATTATAAATATGGCGCATGGAGAGTTTATAATGCTTGGGGCGTACACTACTTATGTAATTCAGAATGTTTTTGAAAAGTATTGGAAGTCGTTCTTTGACTATTACATTTTAGTTGCAATACCTGTGGCTTTCATAGTAGGGTTTTTTATAGGTGTATTTATTGAAAAGACTATTGTGAAAAGGCTATACGAGCGCACGTTAGATAGTTTGCTTTTGACTTGGGGTATAAGTCTTATTCTTCAACAGTTAGTTCGAAACATATTTGGAGCTCCTAATGTTGAAGTAAAGACACCACAATGGATGTCAAAGCAAATTAATTTTACTTCTCATTTGTTTATACCATCAAGACGACTTTTTATCCTTGTGGTAGCAATCAGTCTTTTGATACTAATGTTTATCTTGCTAAACAAAACTGTTATAGGTTTAAGGATTAAAGCAGTTCTTCAGAATCGAGAGATTGCTTCAGCATTAGGAATAAATTCTGAAGAAATTGATTCGTTGTCATTTGGTATAGGCACAGGACTTGCAGGTGTAGCTGGATGTTGTTTGACCATGCTTGGGCCTATAGGTCCAAGCATGGGAACAAATTATATCATAGATGCCTTTATGATTGTTATTTTAGGTGGAATGGGGTATTTACCAGGGGTTATTATTAGTTCTTTAATTATTGGATTTTTAAAAACCTTCTTTGAATTAAATATGAGTACTACCATGGCTAAAGTTTTGATTTTCATAATCATAATTTTAATACTTCAATTTAAACCTCATGGCTTGTATTACAGACCCGAAAGGAGCGCAGTATAAAAAGTAGGGGTGCTAAAGATGAATAGAAATTGTAACAACTTAATGTCCAGAGTTTTCGAATTAGTTTTGTTTGGGAGTTTGATATTACTTCCTTTTGTTACCTCATCATTCAGAGTTGCTTTGTTTGGCAAATATCTTTCTTATAGTATAGCAGCTGTAGGAATTGTGTTATTATGGGGTTATACAGGAATTCTAAGTTTAGGGCAAGCAGTCTTCTTTGGATTAGGGGCTTATGCATTAGGGATGTATTTGAAATTAGAGGCTTCAAATTTTAGATTAACCGATTTTATGCAATGGTGTGGTTTAGAAAAATTACCACTTTTGTGGGTGCCATTTAAAAACGTGTTTATTGCTATTTTATTAGGAATTCTTATTCCGGCACTATTAGCAGGTGCATTAGGTTATTTCACTTTTAAGAGGAGTATTAAAGATGTGTATTTTACTTTAATTACTCAAGCACTGGCTGTAATTTTTGTGACGCTTTTTATAGGTCAGCAACCTCTAACGGGTGGAACAAACGGATTAACCAATTTTAAGACCTTATTAGGGATTAGCCTAAAAGATGAAAAGATAAAAATGTGGATATATTATCTAACACTTGCTGTTGTTATATTGTTGTACATTGTGGGTAAAGTGATTGTAAAGAAATATGGGAATATATTAATTGCAATAAGAGACAATGAGGAGAGATTAAAATATTTAGGAATAAATCCATTAGGATACAAAATAGCTATATATATATTTTCGGCTATTTTGGCAGCAATTGGTGGAATGTTATTTGTATTGAATGTTGGAATGATTTCGCCAAGCGAAATGGGTATTATTCCATCGATAGAGTTAGTTTTAGGAGTTGCAATTGGTGGAAAAGTAAATCTTCTGGGTGGTATTGTGGGAACCGTAGTGGCATATTTCTTAAAGAGTATTATAAGTGAGAATTATCCAGATATTTGGTTATATCTACTGGGAGTTGTGTTTATTATGATTTCGTTAATTGAGCATACAAATATAAAACTGATTAAAAATATAAGATTCTCAAAATTAAAAAAAACACATAACATTTTGAAAATAAATGAGAAACTGAGGTGAGAAATATGTCTCATCACTTGTTAAAAGTTGAAAATCTCTCGTTTGCAGTAAATGGATTAACCATACTTAATAATGTTAATCTTTTTCTAAATGCCAATGAAATAAGGTTTTTAATAGGGCCCAATGGAGCAGGCAAGACAACGTTAATGGATATTATTTGCGGTAAAATTTCTCCTTCTAAAGGCAGAATTGTTTTTAAGGAAAAAGATATTACTTATCATCCTAATTATATACGCGCAAAAGTAGGGATTGTTAGAAAATTTCAGACACCAAGTGTTTTTAATACGTTAACAGTCCGCGATAATCTTATTTTGAGTTTTATAAGTGAAGTTGGCTTAAAAACAGTCGAAAAAAATAAAAAAGAAATATACGAAAGAATTGAAGAAATAAGTAGAATTTTCAATTTAGAAAGGAAACTTTCAGAAAAAGCACAAAACCTATCTCATGGTGAACGTCAAATGTTGGAATTATGTATGATTATGGTAAAAAAACCTTCATTAGTTTTGTTAGATGAACCAGGTGCGGGATTAAGTAAAACTGAAAAGAAGAATCTATCTAAAATTATTGAGCAAATTAGACAAAATACAACAGTGTTGATTGTAGAACACGATATGGACTTTGTGAGAATGTTTGAAACTGCAAGAGTGACTGTACTACATGAGGGGCAAATCATAGCAGAAGGGAAAATGGATGAAATTCAAAATAACAAGCAAGTGATTGAAGTTTACATAGGGAAAGGAAGGGGTAGAGATTATGCTGTTAATCAATAATGTTTATTCAGGATATGCTGACAGTATTGTTCTTCATGGAATTTCTTTACGAGTAGATAAAAACTCTATAGTAGGTATAATTGGAAGAAATGGTGTTGGGAAAACCACACTCTTAAAAACAATTTTGGGTATAGTAAAAATAAAAATGGGAGAAATATGGTTTGAAGAGAAGCTCATTAATTCATTAAAACCTTATGAAAGAGCAGAATTGGGAATTGGTTATGTCCCTCAAGGAAGAGGAATTTTCCCTCAATTAACTGTTGCAGAAAATTTACTCATTATGGACAAAAATGTTAAAAACAGAATAGAGGAAGTATTCACTTTGTTCCCCAAGCTTAAAGTATTAATGAAGAGAAAGGGAGGGAGCTTAAGTGGTGGAGAACAACAACAGCTTGCTATAGCAAGAGCATTGATTAAAACTCCAAAGTTATTAATTCTTGATGAGCCAACAGAAGGAATACAGCCATCAGTAGTTGAAACTATAGTAAGTGCATTATACGAAATTAAAAAAAGAGGAATCTCGGTTTTGATAGTCGAACAAAATTTAGATTTATTGCTAGAGATAGGTGATTATTATTACTTTCTTGATAGTGGGCATGTAGTTGATGAAGGGGTAATAAATGAAGAAAGTTATCCTACTATGTGTAGACTTTTAATGGTTTAAATTCAATAACTAAAAGAGTTATACAGCAATGAGAGGGGAGATGGTAAATTATGTATCTGACAAATGAAGAAAAGGAAAAATTATTGTTGTGGTTAGCAGGTAAAATGGCGAAAGAGAGAAAGGAGAAAGGGTTAAAGTTGAATTATCCCGAAGCAGTAGCTTATATATGCTATGAAGTAATGGAAGCAGTTCGCGCGGGATGTTCTTATGAAGAAGCAATCAAAACAGTTGAAACTGCATTAAGAAAAGAGGATGTGATAGAAGGAGTAGAAGATATGATTGAGGATATTCAAATTGAGTTGACATTTGAAGATGGTACTAAATTGATTTCAGTTCAAAGACCAATTAAATGACTAAATTAAATAGTGGGGGGAATAAGCAAAATGAGACCAGGGGAAATAATAGTTAAAAAAGGAGAAGACATTGTTTTAAACGCAAGTAAAGAGATTACTCGGATAAAAGTTAAGAATGTAAGCGAGAAAAATATCCAAGTTGGGTCACATTATCACTTCTTTGAGGTTAATGAAGCATTGGTATTTGACAGAAAAAAAGCAATTGGTAAAAGGCTTAATATACCAGCAGGGACGACTGTACTTTTTAAAGCACAAAGCGAAATAGAGGTCGAATTAGTAGATTATGGCGGGTTAAAAAGAATAGATGGCTTTAGAAGAAAAAACTTTATTGAAGCTCAGTAGGAGGTGGACAGAGCAATGACATATCGTATCAAAAGAGAAGATTATGTCAAGATATATGGACCTACAGTTGGTGATAAAATACGACTTGCAGATACTGATTTAATAATTGAAATTGAAAAAGATTATACAGTCTATGGAGAAGAATGTAAATTTGGTGCTGGAAAAAATATTAGAGATGGAATGAGCCAAAATCAGTTTGCTTGCAATAATAGTGCTTTAGATCTTGTAATAACAAATGTTGTGATAATAGACTGGTGGGGAATTGTAAAAGGAGATATAGGAATTAAAGATGGGAAGATAGTCGGAATTGGAAAAGCGGGGAATCCAAATGTCATGGATGGAGTTACTCCTAATATGGTGATAGGTCCTTCCACTGATGTTATTTCGGGTGAAGGCTTGATTGCTACAGCAGGTGCAATTGATACTCATGTTCATTTCATTTGCCCTCAACAAATAGAGACGGCTCTTTATAAAGGTATAACGACGTTAATAGGTGGTGGAATAGGTCCTACAGAAGGAACTAAAGCTACAACATGTACTCCAGGAGTTTGGAATATATTCAAAATGTTAAAAGCAATAGATAACTTTCCTGTGAATATTGGGCTGACAGGGAAGGGGAACTCCTCATATGAAAAGCCGTTAATTGAACAAGTGAAAGCAGGGGTAGTAGGTTTTAAAATACATGAAGACTGGGGTGCAACACCAACAGTTATAGATACATGTTTGAAAGTAGCTGATGAGTTTGACGTCCAAGTAGCTTTGCACACTGATAGTATGAATGAAGCGGGATTTGTTGAGGATACAATAAAAGCTATTGGTAATAGAGTTTTACATGCATATCATGTTGAAGGTGCAGGTGGTGGCCATGCACCAGACGTTCTGAAAGTTGTACAGTATAAAAATATAATACCTTCATCTACCACTCCTACAATGCCGCATACAATAAATACTTTTCCAGAACATCTTGATATGCTGATATTCTGTCATCATCTTGATAAAAATTTGGAAGAAGATGTTGAATTTGCAAAAGCAAGAATAAGAGAAACAACCATGGCAGCAGAGGACTACTTACATGATATAGGGGCAATAAGCATTATAAATTCTGATTCACAAGCTATGGGAAGAATAGGAGAGGTAATTACTCGAACATGGCAAACAGCTGATAAAATGAAAAAGATATATGGACGTCTACCAGAGGACACCCAAAATGATAATTATCGTGTAAAGAGATATATAAGTAAGTATACGATTAATCCAGCAATTGCTCATGGTATTTCACAATATATTGGTTCTCTTGAACCAGGAAAAATTGCAGATATAGTTTTGTGGAAACCTGCATTCTTCGGAGTAAAGCCAGAGATGATAATAAAAGGAGGATTTATTATAGCATCAAAAATGGGCGATGCTAATGCTTCAATACCAACCCCTCAACCTGTTATTATGAAAAAGATGTTTGGAGCATTTGGAAAAGCTGTTTATGACATTGCTGTTACATTTGTTTCTGGTTATTTCTATGAAAATGAAATAAATAAGAAAATAGGAATAAACAAAAAAGTCTTACCAGTAAAAAATTGTAGAAATATATCAAAGGAAAATATGATATATAATAACCAACTGCCGAAGATAGAAATTGATTATAAGACATTTGAAGTATTTGTCAATGGCAACAAGATTGATGTTCCTCCTGCAGTCTCCTTAAGCATGACACGAAGATATAACCTATTTTAAAAAAATAAACTCGCAGTTTAACTTATATATTTTGCTTACAATTTGGCAACAGCAGGCATCCAAAACACCCCCAAATTGAGAGGATAGATCAGCCTTGCCTCTTGCGCCCCTCTCTTTTGAAAAAGTGAATAATGTGTTTTGTGCCTGCCATTGCCACGTGTTATCAAAAGTTTTGAGAAAACCCAAAAGTTTTGGTGTCTGCTGTTGCCCTTTTTATAGATTTTACCCTTATTTCAAATAAAGATAAAATACAGGGGGAGAGCAAAAAAGTACTTCCTTCACCCTCCACTCAAGCTGGTGAATTTGTACAAATAACCTCCCCCTGGCACGCAAAATTATATCCTCTTTGTACCCTCAAATTAAAGTTTACCATAACAAAATTGACAATTCAATAAAAAACTATGTTGGTGATAGGGAGGTCAAAAAAAGAATGAGACAGATTGCAATCTATGGAAAAGGTGGTATTGGAAAGTCTACAACAACTCAAAACACAGTTGCAGCTTTAGCAACGCTTGGCAAAAAGGTAATGATTGTCGGATGTGACCCGAAAGCTGACTCAACGCGCCTAATTTTGGGAGTCAAATCACAGGTGACGGTTATGGACACTGTCAGAGAGGTTGGTGAGAGCAATGTCAAGCTTGACAAGGTAATGTTCACAGGCTTTGGTGGAGTTAGGTGTGTTGAGTCTGGTGGGCCAGAGCCTGGTGTTGGGTGTGCCGGGCGTGGTGTTATAACAGCAATTAACCTTTTAGAAGAGCTTGGAGCTTTTACTGACGACCTTGACTTTGTGTTCTATGATGTTCTGGGTGACGTTGTTTGTGGTGGATTTGCAATGCCAATCAGAGAAGGAAAGGCAAACGAGATTTACATTGTAGCCTCTGGTGAGATGATGGCACTTTATGCTGCAAACAACATTTGCCGAGGAATCCTCAAGTTTGCGGAGACAAGTGGCGTTCGACTTGGCGGAATTATCTGCAACTCAAGGAGGGTAGAAAACGAAAAGGAGCTTTTAGAAGCGTTTTGCAAGAGGCTTGGCACCCAGCTTATAAAGTTCATACCCCGTGACAACATTGTCCAAAAAGCAGAGATTAACAGAAAAACTGTGATTGAATACGACCCTGAGAGCAATCAGGCAAAAGAGTACTTAGACCTTGCAAAGAGAATAATAGAAAACGATATGTTTGTAATTCCAAAACCAATGCCAATGGATGAGCTTGAAAAGCTAATAGAAGAGTATGGACTGGCAGACTAACATACATCAAGAAAGTAGAAAAGTTCAGGGAGGTATTTTGAGTTATGAAGATGATAAGGGCAATAATAAGGCCGGAGATGCAAGAAAAGGTTGTTCGTGCACTTGACTCAAATGGTTTTGTTTCTATGACAAAGATTGATGTATTTGGTCGAGGCAAACAAAAGGGAATCAGGACAGGGAGTATCCTATATGATGAGCTTCCAAAGACAATGCTGATGATGGTTGTTGAGGATGAGGATTGCCAAAAAGTTGTGGATATCATTCTACAAAATGCGTACACGGGAAACTTTGGAGATGGCAAAATTTTTATAAGCCCTGTTGAAGAGGCGTATACAATCAGAACAGGGGAGAAGAAGCTTTAAACTATTCACAAAACATAAGGTGGTGAATTTCTCAAAATGAAAGAGATAATTGCAATTATCAGAATGAACAAGGTTGGCGTGACAAAAGATGTACTGGCGGCAGCAGGATACCCTGCTGCCACATTCCAAAAAGTGTTGGGGCGTGGCAAACAGCGTGGGCTTGTTGGCGAGGTAAAAGCTATTGAGGTTGACAAGGCAACCGAGATGGTGCTTTCATCATCTGCTATGGAGTTTGTTCCAAAACGCATGATTACAATCATTGTTGATGACAAGGATGTAGAAAGAGTTGTCAACATCATCATGGCGGTAAACCGCACAGGTCAGGTGGGAGATGGAAAGATATTCGTCCTTCCGGTTGACGAAGCAATTAGAATCAGGACAAGGGAAAAAGGCTTTGAGGCTTTGGTATAAAAAATTGTCAAAAAAGGGGGCAGAATAAAAATGCCATTTGTGACTCTTGATTGTGATAAGTGCATTGAAGAAAGAGGAAGGCACACATATATCACTGATAAGAAAAATCCTGTTATACCTGTATGCAACGTCAGAACAGTGCCTGGCGACATGACAGAACGTGGTTGTGCATTTGCAGGGGCAAGAGGTGTTGTTGGAGGACCTGTAAAGGATGTAATTCAAATAGTCCATGGTCCAATTGGCTGTGCTTACTATACATGGTCGTCTCGAAGACATCTTTCAGACAGTGAGTTTCACAGAAAATACTGCTTTTCAACAGATATGCAGGAAAAGGACATAGTCTTTGGAGGGGAAAAGAAGCTTTACAACGCCATCATCGAAGCAAACCAGGAATTTCCTGAAGCAAAAGCAGTGTTCATCTATGCAACATGTCCTACTGCCCTGATTGGCGATGACTTAGAAGCAGTTGCTAAAAAAGCTTCAAAAGCAATTGGAAAACCGGTTATTGCCTTCAACTCACCAGGATTTTGTGGTGTTAGCCAATCCAAAGGACATCACATAGCAAATCACACAATCTTTGAAAAGATTGTTGGGACAAAAGAACTTGAAGACCCAACACCGTATGATGTTAATATCATAGGCGAGTATAACATTGATGGAGATTACTGGGTGCTCGAGAAGCTATTTACCAAGATAGGACTTAGAATTATCACAGCATTTACCGGCAATGCTTCATATGACAATCTTTGCAAGATGCACCATGCAAAACTCAACATTGTGCACTGTCAAAGGTCAGCCACATATATAGCAAGGCTGATGAAGGAAAAGTATGGAACACCGTTTATTCGTGTCACCCTTTTTGGGATAACAGAGACAATCAACTCACTTCGTGAAATTGGCGAGTTTTTCGAAATCCAAAAGAAGGTTGAAGAGGTCATTGAAGAAGAGCTTGAATCAATCATGCCAAGGCTTCAGTTTTACAGAGAAAAGCTACGCGGAAAACGCGCAATGATCTATGTTGGTGCACCGCGTGTTTGGCACTGGATACCGCTTATGCGTGACCTTGGAATAGAAGTTGTGGCATGTGCTACCACATTTGGGCATGAGGATGACTATGAAAAGATAAATGCAAGGGCGGACGATGGTGTGCTTGTCATAGATAATCCAAACGAGCTTGAACTTGAAGAGGTAATCCAAAAATACAAACCTGATATATTCCTCACTGGTCTTAAAGAGAAATACCTTGCGCACAAGCTGGGTGTGCCGTCCCTCAATTCACATTCGTATGAGAATGGGCCGTATGTAGCTTTTGAGGGACTTGTAAACTTTGCAAGAGATCTTTACAAATCATTATACGCACCTGTTTGGAATTTTGTAGGAGAGAGGTGGAGTGCAAAATGGCAACCAAACTGGCTAACCCTTTAATCTCAAAGGCAAACAGGCATGTGACAATAAACCCGCCAAAGATGTGTCAGCCAATTGGTGCAATGTACGCAACCCTTGGTATAGACAAAGCAGTTCCGCTTGTCCAGGGTTCACAAGGTTGCTGTACTTATGTGCGATACCAGTTCAACAGACATTTTAAAGAGCCGGTTAACATTGCAGTGACATCATTTCATGAAGATGCGGCTGTCTTTGGCGGGCGCCGAAATCTCATAGAGGGTATCAGAAACCTTGTTTTGAGATACTCACCAACAGTAATTGGTGTAATCACCACATGTTCGAGCGAGACAATAGGCGATGACATTGAAGCGTTTATCAAAGAGGCGTACAAAAAGCTTTCTGAGGAGCTGAGCAGTGAGGCGGCAAATAGTGTATATATCGTGCCCATTCACACACCAAGCTATGCAGGAACGCATGTAAAAGGGTATGACACAGCAACTATCTCATATGTAAGGTACTTTGCAAAGAAAAAAGAGGAAAATGGCAAAGCATATATAATCCCTGGCATGATAAACCCTGGCGATATTGAGGAGATAAAACACATCTTAGACCTTATGAAGATTGATTATTCGGTGCTATTTGATATCTCAAAAACTCTAAACTCACCCCTTATGCCGCCAAAACCGCTTTACCCTGAAGGTGGCACACCTTATTCAGAGCTTGAAGACAGTGCAAACGGCAAGGTAGTAGTTTCGCTTTGTCCACATGCCGGAGGCTCTGCTGCCAAGTATTTAGAAAGCGAATTTGGTGTAAAGAGCATCTTAGGACCGTTCCCTGTTGGTGTTGCTAATACTGACAAGTTCATTGAAAATCTCTCACAGGCATATGGTACTGAAATACCCTATGAACTAAAAGTTGAAAGAGGGCTTTTATTAGATGCCATGGCAGACACATGCCAGTACACAATGATGAAAAAGGCCGCTGTGTTTGGCGACCCGGACATTGTAATTGGTGTCACAAGATTTTTGTGTGAGCTTGGAATGGATGTCAAGGTAGTTGAAACTGCAACCCCAAGCCCAACATTCACAGATGAGATAAAGGCTATATTTGATGAGTACAACATAGAAGGAGAGATTCTTGTTGACAGCGACCTTTACGAGTTTGAGTACTTGGCAAAAGAGGCAGGGGTTGATGTTGTGCTTGGAAATTCAAAAGTAGTTGAAGTTGCAAAATCAATAAAATGTCCACCTGTTAGAATTGGTTTTCCTGTGTACGACAGAGTAGGGTATTTTAGGTACGGAATTACAGGGTACAAGGGCAGTATATGGCTTTTGGATTTGATTGTCAATACCATCTTGGAGTATTCATATCCGCATGATAAGCTGCATCAGTAAGACTTTTTTACTTTTGTATATGAAAGCGGTGAGGGTTATGAACGCTCAAAATCTTTTGCAACAGAGGAATCAGCATATAACCAAAGATGGAGTTCCTGAGTGTCAAAGACCCACAATCCCAGGGATTATGTCCCAGCGCGCATGTACCTTTTACGGTGCGCGCTGGGTACTTGCCCCTATTAAAAACTCTCTTCATCTTGTTCATGCACCGGCTGACTGTGCATTTTATGGTCAGAATGTAAGAAAGAAAAACTACATGATACTCTCAACAGACCTTGTAGAAAAAGACATTATATTTGGGGCGGCAAGAAAATTGGAAGAGAGCATAGTTGAGGCAGCCAAAATCTTTGATAGCTACGACCTTGTGTTTGTTTACGCAACATGCACAGCTTCGCAAATTGGCGAGGACATTGAATGGTCAATTAAAAGGTTGAAAGACAGGGTTAACAAAATTCTAATCCCAGTTGTTGTTCCTGGATTTTCAGGGTATTCACAAGCAGATGGGCATCACATCGCACAAAGAGCAATTGCAAACTATATACTCAAAAATTTTAAAAAGACAGGTGAAATTGAAAATTCTGTTAATATCATTGGCGAGTACAATGTAGCAGGGGAGAGCCAGGCTATAAAAAGACTTTTAGAAAAAATAGGAATAAATGTAATTTGCACCTACACAGGTAATTGTTGTCTTTCTCAGATGGAAAAAAGCGTAAATGCAAGGCTAAATCTTTTGCTTTGCAGAAGTTCTGGACTATTACTTGCTCAATTTATGAAAGAGAGGTTTTCAATACCGTATATGGAGGTCTCTTTCTACGGAATTGAGAATACTATAACCTCACTTAAAAAGATAGCAAAATTTTTTGGAAAAGAAAAGGCTGCTGAAATTGTTGCAGATGAAGAGTTTTCAAAGATAAAACACAAGATACAGTTTTTCAAAAGCAAATTGCAAGGCAAAAAGGCAATCGTACTTTTAGGGGCATCGCGCATAGGTTTTATGACAAATGCTTTCAAAGAAGCAGGGCTTGAAATCTTGGTTTGTGGTAGCCAGTTTGGATGTTCGAACGACTACGATATAGCACGCTGTATACTTCCTGACAGCATCTTGGTGGATGATTTTAACTGTGCAGAGGTTGAAGAGATAATATTAAGATTTTCGCCCGACCTTTTCATTGGTGGAACAAGAGAGTGGTACCTTTCACATAAGTTTGGCGTGCCGTTTTTGGTTCTGCCTCAAGAGACAAAGCCGTATGCCTGTTTTGAAGGTTTTTTGCATTTGCTTATTGACATATACAAAGAAGTCTTTGCACCTGTTTGGAGGCTGATTTGAGATGGGAAATAGAAACTATGGTCATCCATGTTTTGGAAAAGATGCAGCAAGCAAGATTGGAAGAATACATCTTCCTGTTGCAAAAGCGTGTAATATAAAGTGTAACTATTGTGATAGAAACATCTCATGCATGAACGAAAACCACCCTGGTGCCTGCCTTGAGGTTTTGACACCTGAGCAGGCGTTAGAAAGATACAAAAGGTATGCTTCATCAGACAGCAGGCTAAAGATTGTTGGAATTTCAGGGCCTGGCGACCCACTTTTCAACCCTGAGACTTTTAAAACCTTTGAGCTCATAAAAAGCTATGACAAAGGTGCTATATTTTGTATCAGCACAAACGGGCTTTTGCTTGAAGACAGAACTGAAGATCTTTTGAAAAGCAGTGTAAGGTTTGTAACCGTAACTGTCAACGCAGTAAACTTTGAGGTAGCAAAAGAGATTTATGAGTTTGCCCTGTACGATGAGGTTTTGTACTTTGGCGAGGATGCAGCAAAACTTTTGGTTGAAAAACAGCAAAAGGGTATAGAAAAGGCGTGCAAAGCAGGGCTTGTTGTGAAGGTAAACACTGTCTTGATTCCTGACATCAACCAGGACCACATAGAAGAGATTGCAAAGGTGGTAAAAGCACTTGGAGTCAGTATTATGAACATCGTGCCATTGCGACCATATGCCAAGTTTTCTCATCTGAAAAGGCCGTCTTGCGATACAGTAAATAACATCAGAAAAAGGTGTGAGAGTATCATTGACCAGATTAGCCACTGCAACCAGTGCAGGTCTGATGCAATTGGCATGCTTATGATTTGAAAAAATTTTTGGTGGTGGGATAAAAGATGAAAAGAAAAAGAGTTGCAATTGCCACCAGTGATGGAAAGCTTGTGAACAGACACTTTGGTAACAGCGAGAATTTTTTGATTGTTGATTTGTTTGACGATGGCAGCTGCGATCTAATTTGTGTTAGAGAGTTTAAAGACCAAGGAATTGAGAGTTGCAGCAGCCAGGAGAGGATGGAAAAAAGAGTTGAGATGCTAAGAGACTGTGATGTGATAATAGCAAACAAAGTTGGACTTTGTGCCTTGGAAAAGCTTTCTGACAAGATTGTTTTAGAAAGACATGGGCTTGTGAAAGATGCTATCAAAGAGGTTTTGGATCTTTTTATGACTTAAAAAATGACCGTTTCTTCAGGAAGAAAAGGAGAGATATAGAATGAAAATTAGGTCAAAGTGGATAAAATTATTTGTAATCTCAATTTTTGTGATAGCTGTACTTGTGGCAGCTTTGTTTTGTACCTATTCTCGATTTGCTTTTTCAAAGACTACCAAAGCTCAAAGCTCTAAAAATGATAAACTTGTCCTTTTTGTACCAAATACTTTAGAAGCGGTTATAGAAAAAATAGCTGACCAGTTTGAAAAAGAGAAAAATTGCAAGATTGAAATGAATGTTGCAGGCACTCATGTACTTGTGACGCAGCTCAAAAGTGGTGCTTCTTGTGATATATTCTTTTCAGCAGACAAAAGATACATTGATGAAATAAAAGGAAAGAGGTATATAAATAGTTACTTGACATTTGCTAAAGCTACTCTTGCTATTGTCAGCTCATCGAAAAAGGTGAAAAGCTTTGAGGATATATCTAAAAAGGGTGTAAAGCTTTGCATAGCAGACCCTGTTTCACCAATTGGTATGTGGACACAACAGTTTCTAAACAAAGTAAAAAGCAAAGACCCTGCCCTGTACAAAAAGATTTTGCAAAATGTCATCTCACAAGAGTTTCAGATTACTGATGTTATCCAAAAAGTTAAGGCAATGCAGGCTGACGCAGGTGTTGTTTATTTCACAGATGCCATAAATTCAAAACTGGGTATTGTTTCTATTCCTGATGAGTACAATGTTCAGGCTTATCATTATGTTGGGGTAATCAAAACATCTGAGAAAAATAGGCTTGCAAAGGAGTTTATAAAGTTTTTAAGTTCAAAAAAAGTCAAAGCTATTTTAAAGTCAGCAGGATATGAATAGCAAAGAAAACCGATCAAGTTTCTTTTGTGAAAGCGTGTGAGCTTATTATGAAAAAGGTATTTATTCTTTCAGTTCCGTTTTTAATATTTTTGCTTTTACCTTTTTTAAATTTACTTTTTGTTGTACCATACTCAAAACTTTTTAATATGATGACAAAAAAAGAGACCATCACAGCCTTTGGGCTTTCTTTTTTTACAGCCAGCATCTGCTGTATTTTGGCATTTTTAATAGGCACACCTTTTGCATACCTCCTTGCCAGCACAAAAAGAAGAATCGCTTTTCTTGAGCTGATAATAGACCTTCCAAACGTCTTGCCACCGATCTTGATGGGAGTGCTCTTGCTTCTTTTGTATGGCAAAGTCGGATTTGTAGGGAGAATACTTGACAAAGCTTCTCTTCAGATACCTTTTACCACCTTTGCAGTAATACTTGCTCAGCTTTTTGTTAGTATTGGATACTATTTGAAAGTAGCATACTCTTCGTTTTTGGCCATAGACAAACAGCTAAAAGAAGAAAGCTTCATTTTAGGGCTTGATGAGCTTGGAATTTTGTGGCGTGTGTACTTGCCAGTTGCGAGAAAGGGGCTTGTGATAGGTATACTTGGCACGTTTTCAAGGGCGCTTGGCGAGTTTGGCGCAACAGTTGTCTTTGCTGGGAATGTCTTTGGAAAAACTCAAACAATCTCACTTTATTTGTACAAACTATATGTGCAAAATCAAGATGAAACTTATTCTGTGAGTTTTGTGATGATAATAATTTCATATTTAATTCTTTACTTAACAAAAAAACTTTTGAACAACGTTGGCTATTGAAAAACTTGACTATAAATCTGTTAGGATGTGAGAAAAATGGTAGATACAGTAAAAAAGAGTTTTCAAGATTTTGAAAAAGGCGCTCCTAATTACTTTAAAGAAATATTTCCATATGAGAGTATACCAAGAGTTATATTTGATAGTATTTCTGTTCCCCTCAATATACCGTCAAAGCTATACGTAACAGACAGCACGTTCAGAGAAGGTCAGCAGGCTATTTCGTATATAGGAAAAGAAAATGTAGCAAAGATTTTCGAATATCTTCACTACATTGACAATGGCACTGGAACTATAAAATACTCCGAATTTTTTCTTTATACAAACTATCACAGACAGTGTGTTCAGGAATGCTTGAAAAAAAGATTCAAATTTCCAAATGTAGTTGGGTGGGTGAGAAGTAAAAAAGAGGAACTAAAACTTGCAAAAGAGTTTGGACTTGATGAGGTAGGGATTTTAATGTCATGCTCAGACTATCACATCTACAAAAAGTTTCAAAAAACAAGGTCAGAAATTGCCGCCCACTACATCGATGTTATACAAGAAGCCTTTTCACTTGGCATCACTCCAAGAGTTCATCTTGAAGACATCACAAGATCAGATATTGAAAATTTTGTCATTCCACTCATTTTGGCAATTGAAGAGATGGCAAAAAAGTGTGACAAAAAGGTGTATTTTAAACTGTGCGACACTTTAGGGTTTGGTGTGCCATATGAATATGCAAGCTTGCCACGAAGCGTTCCTAAAATTATTTACACAATTTCAAAGAGCACCAATATACCACCAGAGAGGCTTGAGTGGCATGGTCACAACGATTTTTATAAAGCTCAAAGTAATGCAGTCTGTGCGTGGCTATACGGAGCTTCAATGGTAAACTGCTCTATAAGAGGGATAGGTGAGAGGACTGGCATTGCAGCTTTAGAGGTTGCAATCTTGGACCTTGTCCAGATAAAAGCTGAAAATGCACCAAACTTAAATTTTGAGGCTTTAGATGAGCTTTTGGAGTTTACCTCAAGGTTTGAGGTTATGAAGTAAGCTTCATTATCTTATCCAAAGTTGAATGTTGCCATCAAATAGTGGCAATAATAAAATTTATATGATATAATGAAAATGCAAAAAGTGTTTTTAAAGTTGCACGAAAGAGGGCGATTGAGATTGAAAAGCTAAAAGAAGAGGTTATCAAAAGTTATCTACTCAAAATTAAAAAACTAATAGTAGCAGGGAAATGGGGTTTTGTCAAAAGAGAGAAAAACATAAAATTCTTGAAAGAATGGGGTTTGCTAATAGACGATGTAAAGGACATATTGTTGGACCTTCAGCCAGGAGATTATGTCAAAGGACCAGAGCAAGACCATCTTGATGGTAAAGAAGGTGACATTTGGATTTTCAAAAACAGCAGATACCTGGATGTTTGTATATACATAAAACTAAGGTACAATCCACCAGAAGAAGTGGTGTGCATTTCTTTTCATGAGGATGAATCTCAAGAAAAGGGGGTGAAAAAGAATGATGAATAGGGCATATTGTCCGGAGTGTAAAAAGCATGTTGAAATTAAAGTTGAAAAAAATCTAGTTAAAGAATATAAAGGTGTGCAAGTCAATGTTGAAGAACATGTTCCGCATTGCAGTGAGTGCGATACTGAGTTGTTTGTGCCAGACATCGAAAACGAAAATCTAAAAAGGCTCTATCAACGCTATAGAGAGTTGACAGGCTTGATTACCCCTGAAGAAATCCAGAAGATAAGAGAAAAATATGGACTTTCTCAAAGAGAGCTGGGGCAGATACTTGGCTGGGGCAAGATGACAATAAACAGGTATGAAAGAGGAGCTTTACCTTCTAAATCACATAGTGATATTCTTAAACTGATTTTAACATCTGAAGGGTTTTTCAAAGAAAAAGTGGAAGAAGCACTTAAATCTGGGAGAATAACTGAAAGAACATATCAAAAAACAATGGAGAAAATCAGAGACTCTCTTGCTGATTTGAAGAAAAAAATTATCTCTGCAGAGCTTGAACATCCAGAAGATATCTACAATGGATTCAGAAGGTTTGACTTTGAAAAGCTGGAGAATTTGATAAGCTACATTACTGAAAAAGTTGAAAATCTATATTTGAGCAGTCTTAATAAGTTTTTATGGTATATTGATTTTATGCACTTTAAACGTTGTTTACGTTCAATAACTGGCTTAAGATACATCAAATATGCTTATGGGCCAGTGATTGAAAAATTCGCATACAAAGAAATAGCAGCATACCCAAGTGATAAATACACTGTTGAGGAGTATGAGACTCCTGATGGGGCAATCCAAACAAAGATTAAAAGCAAAGGCAACTACGACCTATCAGTATTTACCTCAGAAGAATTGCAGACCATTAATATGGTCATTGATGCGTTGAAAGATAAAACGTGCAGCGCTATTTCAGAGCTGTCTCACAAAGAAGTTGGATGGCAGCAAACTCCGTTGCGTGAACTAATCTCATATGAGTACGCAAAGACAGTGAGTTTAGACAGTCAAGCACTACAGAAATAACATAGATTCCTGTTTCTAATATTCTTATTGACAAGACTTGTTTGTTTTATTAAAATATTCTCAACACATATTATTAAGATATGTACAAAAGGGCAAAGGTGGCCTTTTGGTGAGGTTTTCTTTTGCCCTTTTTTGATACTGCAAAATATATGTTAGGACGGGAGGATGGTTTTTCGTGAGAAAGTTTATGCTCCAAAAAGCTCTAATCATTGCATCTGCCTTCATTTTAATCTTAGGTTTATTTGCCTTTGCTTTTGCTTCAAGCTCAAAAACAGTAAGGCTTGGAGTTAATTTTGAGTTGTCTGGTGCTGTTGCACAGTACGGACAGAGGACTTTAGAAGGACTTAAGATGGCAGTTGAAGAGATTAATAAAAAGGGTGGAGTTTTAGGAAAGAAAATAGAGCTTGTTGTGTTTGATAACAAATCTGACAAGACAGAAGCGCTAAATATTGCAACAAGGCTTGCAACAAAAGAGAAAGTTTTGGCAATGTTAAGCCCTGTGACATCAGGTGCAACAAAATCTGCTTCAATTGCCGCAACAAGATACAGAGTGCCGCTTGTGTCAGCTACTGCTACAGATGATTCGGTTACAATTGATGAAAGAACTGGCAAGACAAAGGCGTATGTATTCAGAATCTGCTTTAATGACTCGTTCCAAGGAAGTGTTATGGCAAACTTTGCACTCAAGACGTTAAAGGTAAAAACAGCAGCAATTCTTTACAATGCAGCGTCTGATTACAGCAAAGGTCTTTACAAGAACTTTAAAGAGGCATTTACAAAAGGTGGCGGTAAAGTTGTAGCAGAAGAAGCGTTCCAGCAGGGTGAACAGAATTTTAATGGGATATTGACAAAGATAAGGGACAAAAAGCCAGATGTTATCTTTACACCTGTTTACTATGACGATGCAGGACTTATAATCAAGCAGGCAAGAGAACTTGGAATGTGGATGCCAATTCTTGGTACAGACGGGTTTGATGATCCAAAAGTTATTGAAAAGGCAGGAAAAAAATATGCAACAAATATCTTTTTCTCAACCCACTACTCATCACAGGATACAGACAAGAGGGTACAAGAGTTTGTAAAGAAGTACAAGCAAAAATACAAGATAGAACCAAATGCCCTCTCAGCTCTTGGGTATGACGTAGGATATTTTATGGCAGATGCAATAAAACGTGCAGGTACCACAGCTGACAGAGAAAAACTGAGAAGAGCCCTTGAGAATACTAAAAACTTTGTTGGCTTAACAGGCATTATTTCAATTGACTCAAAACACAATGCTAAGAAGTCTGCAGTGATAATTGAAATTAAAAACGGCGTGTACAGATTTAAACAGAAGTTAAATCCGTAAGATATATGTGTAAAACTATTTATTAAAGCCCCTCCTGTATAGAGACATTCCAGAAAATCAAGGGAGGGGCTTTTAGTTTTGAAATATAGTTCTGTAATTGCTTATTCAAACAAAAACCAATAGATTTTTTGAACATTTTGTCAAAACCTTTCGATTGTATTGTACACATAGGTAAATTGAGGTATAATCAAAAGTAATAAAGCATTTTTTAGAAAAAGGGTGGGAGCGTTTGTGAAAAGAGAGAAAGGAAAAACGGAGAAAAAGCAAAATCTTAAATTTAAAAGATTAAGATTGTTTGCTAAAGGTGGACGACTTGCAAAAAAATTTGCTCTTTTAATTTTTGCTATTTTAGTTATCCCGATTTTGGTTATTGACATAATTTCAATTTCTACAGCTGTAAATTCGGTGTTAAATGAAAGCAAAAAGTCGTACCTTGCAGCGACTAATTCAACTGCAAGCTATTTCCAGCTTGCATTTAAAACGGCACAGGACAATGGCATGCAACTTATGTCAAACGAACTTATTCAAAGACTTTATTCTGAGTCAAAGCAATCTACATTGGATGAGTTTCAAAAAATGACGCTGATATCAGATGCTAATAAGGTAGTCCAAGATTTGTTGGTAGCTAATGATATGTTTGCGGGTATTTATATAATAGTGGACAAGGAGAACTCTCTATATTATCCATCATTACCATTTGAAATCAACTACGAAAAATTGAAGAAAACACCATGGTATAAAAAGATAATGGAGGCTGGAGGACCAATTTTAATAGAGTCTCATACTGAAGAGTTTGATAGCGTTGCAAAGGCAAATAATGCTAATATGCCTGAGTATGCATTTTCAGTAGGCATGCCGTTTAAAGATATTGCAATAAATCACACTTTGGGAGTTATGCTTCTTGATATTAGCAAAAAATGGATGAGCGATGTTCTTCAAGACACACAAATTAGCCAAAATGGTGGATATATGCTGGCATTATGTTCTTCAGGCAACGTAATATTGCCAACTGAATGGGAAAATACAATGAAACTCACACCAGATAGAAACACTCAGTTTGTCAAGAAAATATTGCAATCACAAGCAGCAGGAAAAACAAATGGTGCTTTTCACACTGAATTTGCCGGCAAGCAATTTTTGATTACATACTCACAGGTTCCTGATACAAACTGGACTATTGTTGGAATGATTCCTGTTTCACAACTTGTAGAAGCGGCAAGAAGGCTTGAGCTTATTATAGTTGTGTTGACAATTTTATTCACATTAATCGCGCTTGTGATAGGTATTTACTATGCTTTGAGGATTGTCAGGGACTTAGAAAGGGTTACAAAGACCTTTGCTGTTGCTGAAAAAGGAGACTTGACTGTTACTTTGGATATCAAAAGAGATGACGAGATAGGCCTTCTTTCCCATAGCTTTAACAACATGACAAAGAACATAAAGGACTTGATTGAAAAAGGTGTAAATCTTAGCAAAGAGGTTAGTTCTGCAATCTCAACTCTTACCACAATTGCTTCCGAGACAGCTGCTGCATCAAACGAGGTTGCAAAAGCAATTCAAGAAATTGCAGAAGGTGCGGCAAATCAGGCAAAAGAAGCAACAAGCGTTGTTGAGGCAGTTTCTAAGTTTGGCGAGAAAATTGACACGATTGTTTCATCTGCAATACAAATGAGTACCCTTTCAACGAACGTTTCACAGCTTTCAAACAAGGGAACAGAGGTTGTCAATACCTTGAACAACGTTACTCACGAGACTGTTCACATTACAGATACAATGATTCAAACAATCAATCAGCTTGCAGAGTATTCAAGGTCAATTGGGAAGATTATTCAGGTTTTAAGTGGAATTTCTGAACAGACCAAACTTTTGGCTTTGAATGCCTCAATAGAGGCAGCAAAAGCAGGAGAAGCTGGACGTGGTTTTGCAGTTGTTGCAAGCGAGATTAGAAAACTTGCTGACCAGTCAAAAGAGTCAACAAGGGAAGTTGAGGATATGATAAAGAAGATTGTAGCTCAGACAAAAGCTGCACAAGAGGTTGCGGATAAAGTAGAAAATGTCATTGATCAACAAAACAGTGCTGTGGAGGATGTTGCTTCTGCATTTTCTAACATAAAAAGCGCAATGGATGAGCTTATAAAAGGAATTGAGAATATTACTGAGTCAATTTCTGCAATTGATAAAGAAAAAGATACTATTATTCACAGTATAGAAAATATCTCTGCTATTTCAGAGGAGACAGCAGCATCTTCACAAGAGGTTTCTGCATCGACACAGGAACAGCTTGCAGCAATAGAAGAACTTCGAGCCATGACAGAGCAGCTAAACAAACTTTCTCAAGATTTACAGGCAGCTATGCAGATATTCAAGGTTTAAAAAAAGCTTTTTAGGCTTTTGCAAAATTATTTCACCAATTTTACAGTTTGGTTACAAATGCTAAAGCCCTATTGACTTATTAAAATGCTGTTGTTAAAATTTTAGCTGTAAGTGATGAGGCTACAAAAAAGCAAGAGCCTCATCACCAAAAAATCATACAAGGAGGTTTGGTGAGTAGTTATGAAAAAATTCAAAAGACTTATCGCTATCGTAACAGTATTGCTTTTTGCCCTCTCAATAATTGCGCCTGCGTTTGCACAGGACGAAGCTACAACAGAAGAGACAGGTTCTGTGTATGACCAGGCAGCAAAAATTCTCCAGGAAAAGGGCATTTTAAAAGGTAATGAGCAAGGCGACCTGATGCTTGACAAGGAACTTACAAGAGCAGAGATCTTGGCAATGATTATCAGAGCAACAGGTCAAGAAGATGTTGTTAACGACTATGTTTATGCTGAACCGTCATTCACAGATGTTACACAGGACCACTGGGCATTTGCATATGTTGAGGCAGGTAAAGACCTCGGCATTGTAAATGGCTACCCAGATGGAACATTCAAGCCAGACAGAAAAGTTAAATTTGAAGAGCTCTGCAAGATGCTTGTTGCTGCAAAAGGTGAAAGCCCAGCTCCAGGAAAATGGCCTCTCAACTATGTAAGAAAAGCTCTTGAACTTGGTTTCTTCAATGGAATTGAAGATGAAGTTGGAATTGGTGACGTTGTAATCAGAGGTCAAGCAGCAGTAGCATTTGCAAATGCATTCTTCCCACCAGAGAAGACAGTAGTTGTTAAGGATGTTAAGGCAGTTGCAAATGACACAATAGAGGTTTATGTTGATGCATACCTTAACAATGAGCCTGCGACACTTGAAGAAGGAGATGTAATTCCTCTTGACTTTGAGATTAAGGATGCAAAAGATGAGACAAAGACAGTTGCTGTAACATTAATAGACACTCAGGCGTCTGACTTTGGAGCAGGAAAGCTTGTATTAAAGACAGAAGCTCAGACAGAAGGTGCTACTTACAAACTTTACTTCAAAGGTAATGATACAGGCAAGACATTTGTAGCAGTGCCAGTACAGCTTCAAGTTGCAAAAGTTGAAGTACCAAACTTGAAGCAAGTTGTTGTAACGTTCAATAGAGATGTAAAAGATGTTTATGCTGTTGATACAAATAACTATGAAATAAAGGTTGGAGATGCAACAAAGTCAATTGGTGCAGTGCGACTGAGCGAAGATAAGAAGAAGGTTACACTGATTTTGAAAGACGATTTAGCAAACCAGGACAAAGTTAAAGTTACACTCAAAACAGGTTTAGGTCTGAAAGAGGCATATACAACAGAAATTGGCCCTGTACAAGATGGAACAGCTCCGGCTATAGTAAAGGTTACAGCTGAGAACCCGCAGAAGCTTAGAGTTGAGTTTAGTGAACCAGTTAAAAACTATGCAAATCCTGCAAACTATACATTGAACGGAATGTACATCGTAAAAGAGGTTAAGGGATTCAATGAAGACAGTTCTATAGACCCGAACGTAATTATTTTGAATCTTTACATTCCTTTGAATATTGGTAATAACACATTGAGTGTTACAGGTGTTACAGACATAGCTGGGTTGCTTGTAGTAAATCCATCGATGAGCTTCAGTGTTGCAGAAGACAAGTCACCTATTGAATTGAAGAATGTCACAGCAACTCTTAGCCAGGTTAAACTTGAATTTAGCAAAGCTATACAGAGCATTGTAAGTGTGTCGCTGTCAAATGGTACTATAGCTGGCACATCAATAGATGGTAACGTTGTAACAATAAGTTCTGGCGATGAGTTGGCAACTTGTATACCAGTATCTGGTGTTAAGGTTACAATAGAAGTTAAGGATTATGCTGGACAGACAGCAAAATTTGAAAAATACGTTGTTCCAACAATTGACACAGAAAGACCAACTGTTAAATCAGTTTCAGTTCCAGATCCTTTTACAGTTAAGGTAACATTTAGCGAAGATGTTCGTGTTCCTAATGTTTCTGACAACAAGATTATTGTGAAAGACAAAGATGGTAACCAGAAAGTTATAAGTAATATTACCTGGGATACAGACAGCAGTGGTAATCAAATTAAGAATACATTGAAAGTTGTATTGGCTTCGGCTCTGCCAGCAGGTATTGTAACAGTTCAAGTAAGTGGCGTTGAAGACCTCACACCACTTAAAAATGCAAGCTTGCCACAGACAGTTACGGCTACATTATCTGATACAACTGTACCGCAGGTAGTTGCTCCAATAGTATACAATGATGCTTCAGGAGATACAACAGAACTTTATATAACATTTGATAAGACATTGAATGCAGCAAGTGCTAATACAGCTACAAATTATAAGTATCTGGATAGCACCTATGCACTAAAAGATTTCAACAGTGCAACTGCGACCTTGTTGGCAAATGGTAAGACAGTAAAACTAGTAATTAAAGATACTGATTTTGCTAATATGACATATCTGCAGATAATAGGTGTCGCAGATACAAATGGCAATAAGGCAACAGTTGCGATTGCAAAAAGTGCTACTAACTTTGTAGATTCCAATTCAGCAGTTGTTACAATTGACTCAACAAATGGAATTCAGGCTGTTTCAACAACACAGTTGAAAGTATTCTTGACTGGCAATATCAATGAATATACACTTTACACAGGTGATTTTGAAGTCAAAGCAGGGACAAATACAATAGGAGTTCTTTATGCGACATGGGATGCAGGTAGCAAAGCTGTTGTTTTGAACCTTGCAACTGCAATTGGTGCTGATGCGAGGAAAGATGGAAATGCTGTGACTGTAACTATCAAGGCTAATTCAATTACAAAAGACCTGCTTGGAAGATCAATTAATAATGGCAGTGCAGTAGGACCAATGACTGCAAGTGATAAGATTGCACCAACTATCACTGCAGTTGAAGCCGTATACGATGCGACATATAGTGTTACAACTGTTACAGTTAAATTCAGTGAACAGACTGTTGTAAATGCAACATATGTTCTTGACCAGTTCAAGGTATATATTGGTGGAGCAATAACAAATCCTGATGCAGGCATTGCTGTTAACTCCGACAATATAGTATTCAAGTTCAGTGGTGACAAGAGATACAGCGCAATTAAGGTAGACTATGTACCGGCTTATGAAGCCGAAAGAAGAGTAAAAGATATGGCTAATCCGGGTAATGAACTTGCACAAACAAGTGTGAGTGGAACATGGAAATAATAATAAAGCTAAAATAAAAGAGGGTGAGATTGATTCTCACCCTCTTTTATTTTGTTTATCATTCATCAAGATTTAAGGAACCAAAAGCGGGTCGCCAATACAAATATAAGTATCACCTAAGTCATTAGCAATTGTTCTTTCAAATTGTAGTGTTAAGGCATTTATTCCTTCAACATTTATTTCTGCTAACGTTGGCTTTCTGTTCAATTCAAGCTTATACTCGCCTAAAAGCCTGTCATCGCCCAAAATTCTGACTACACCTTTTGAACCGTTGGTAGAACAATCTGCTATGCCAAGCCAGCAGCTAAATTTCTTATATTTTCCCTCAATCTTGTACGTAAGGCTAAACTGGGCCCCGTTTGTCCAGTGCTTCCACCAGATATTTTTGAAGAACTTTTGATAATTGACAGTTATATTTTCGTCGTTAAAGCCAAAGGAGGAGAACATACCTAAATGTGTTGGTTTAAGATCAGTAAGCCACGTTCCTTCTTTTTTCTTAAAAGATGATAATATTTTAACCTTCTTTTCTTGAACATCGAATACATAGTCTTTATTAGTAATGCATAAAAAAGTAGTAATAATTGAATCAAAGTGGACATATCTTCGTCCTTTATAGCTGATAAATGGAAGTTTTTCTGAAATAGTCACATCATCTTTAACAAGATCATATTCATATTCCTTAGGCAAGCTTGCAACTTTTTGGTTTAACAATTTTACTTGATTTTGAAGTGAAGAAATTTGCTTTTTAAGGTTTGCGTTTTCAGTCTTTAAACTATTGTACTGTTTCAACAGTTTTTCATAAAGCTGCTTATAGTCTGGCTTGGCTGCTGCAAGACCAGCAGCTGTCCAAAGTAGAAGAACTGACAAAAAGAAAAGAAATCGCCTCTTCATAGAAAATCATCACCTCTCTAATTGGTATTTATAGAGAACTTACTATAATAAATATACTTGAGTTCCAAAAAAATCTCAATATAAATGAGAATTTTTTATTGTACTACAAAAAAACAAAATTTATTTGCAAATATTTATATCTTAGCATTAGCAAATAGTGTTGAGAGAGCTTGTTTTCAAAAAAGTTTTCATGTGATAATTAGCTGACAATTCATAGAAAATAATAAGCATAATAGAAATGCTTTTTTATTTTCCCGCATTTCACAATTTTAACATTTCATTAAAATTTGTTTATAAAAATTTAAAAATTTATTCACAAACTACTGCTAACATATTTAAAGAGGAAAATTTTCACAGAAAGAGGCGCAAATAAAAAAATGAGAATGCTAATAAGCCTAAAAGCTTATATGTCCCATATGTTAATATTGACTTTTATAATTGCAGTGTTGATCTTACCATGGAATATATCATATGCCCAATCGAACAGTGCTCAAAATTCCCAGCCAATTTAATTGGCGTTGCAAAAAGTATCTCTGGCAGTAAAATCACAATCTACATCGCAAAGATCTCTTCTCAAAGCAATGACAGAGGATTTGGAAGAGGTAGAATTGAGCTGACAAGCAAAACACAGACAATTACTGTTTCAAACAAAACATCAATCGTAACAAGAGCATTTCAAAATGGTCAGATAACAGAGAAGAAGCTATCCACAAAGGACTTAAAGGCAAACAACATCCTGCACATCTGGTATGCAGATAGCAAAAAGAAAACCATCTCAAAAATTCTTGTACAGGGCACATACGACCCATATCAGACGCCGGAGTTAATTGGTATTATAAAAAAAGTTGAGTCAAGCAGAATAACCATCACAGTTGCAACAATACAAAGACCACAGCCAAGGCAAAACACATAAAACAGTCAACCTCAGCAAAGAATGGCTTTTCAAGTACCGCAAGGTGGATTTGGCAGAGTCATGATGAATCTAAAGCTATCAAGCCAGACAAAGACAATAGCAATTTCAAAGTCGACAGTGATTGTTACAAGAACATTTCAAAATGGTCAGATGACAGAAAAGAAGCTGACTGTCAAGGATTTGAAAGCAAACAACATAGTGTACATCTGGTATTCTGACAGTAAAAAAACAACTGCAAAAAGGATTATGGTGATTGGAACATACAGCCAGAGCAGTTCAAAGTAAAAAAGCAGAAAAGTGTGAAAGGAAGGGTGTGCATATGGCAGAGAAAGTAAAACCGCTAAAAACTCCAAAGTTTAAGTTCAGTTTAAAAAGCAAAGCTTTAAAGAGGGTCATAATATCCATAGTAATTATCGCAATTTTAGCAGGAGCAGGGTTTGGAATATACAGGTTTGTCCAGGGAAGAAAAAATCAAAATCAAACTGTTCAGCAGAGGACTGCAAGAGTGACGCGTGGCGATATAACCGTTAGTGTCACCGGTTCAGGCCCGATTGAGTCTGCCCAGAGCGTTGATCTCACATCAACTGTGAGCTCAACCATCACAAATGTATTTTTCAAAGACGGGGATTCTGTCAAAAAAGGGGATGTAATATTTGAGCTTGAAAGCCAGGATGCAAAGGACAAGATTGATTCAATTAAGAGTCAGATTGACGATGTGAACTCCTCAATTGCAGATGTTCAGGAGAGCATCAAAAACCTTGTTGTCACCGCACCCATTTCAGGGTATGTTAAAAAAATCTGAATGCTCAAGAAGGAGACAGGGTTTCAAAAGGTTCAACCGTTTTGACAATAATTGATACATCAAAGCTGAAAGTTACATTACCATTTTCAGCAGCGCTTTTCGGCAAGGTCAAGATAGGTGCGCCAGCAGTTGTTTACATTCCTGACATTTCCCAGTCAACCCAGGGCACAGTAAGCTATCTTGGGAACACAACTTACACAAATGACTGCGGTGGCAAAGTTTTTGATGTTGAGATCACAATCTCAAACCCCGGCGCTCTGCAGGAAGGTATGAAGGCAAGTGCTGAGATAAAGGTAGGAGCTGAAGTATATCTTAGCACGCAGGATGCAACCTTGGAGTGTGTAGACAAGGAAAATGTCAAGGCAAAGGTTGATGGTGAGGTTGAAGAGATTTTAGCAAGAAACAACCAGTTTGTTGAAAAAGGAGCTGTGCTTTTAAAACTTTCAAACGATGACCTGTCAAAACAGCTCAAGAATTACCAGACACAGCTTAAAAACTTGCAGGACCAGCTAAAGGATGCAGAAGATAACTTGGAAAACTACTACATTAAAGCTCCGTTTGACGGTGTTGTGACCAATATAAACTTCAAGAAAGGCGATAACATAAAAGCGGGAGAGGTACTTGCAACTGTATTTGATAACAAAAATTTAGTATTTAGGGTTGACATAGATGAGCTTGATATTGCTAAAATAAAAGTAGGGCAAAAAGTAAATATAACAGTTGATGCGCTATCAGAGACACAGACAAACCCGCTGACAGGGAAAGTATCCAAAATTCCGCTTGAGGGAACAACCCAGAACGGCGTCACAACATATTCTGTTACGATCTCAATTGACAATCCCAAGAACCTCAAGATTGGCATGAACGCAAATGCTGAGATAATAGTAAACCAGAAACAAGATATTTTGATGGTGCCGCTTGAAACTGTCCAGAAATTCGGCAACAGGTACTTTGTGTTTGTAAAAAGCTCAAGTCAAAATAGCTCTCAGCAAGAGCAAACTGGCGGATTTTTCCCGCGGGGAGGTTTTGGAAATAACCAGCAGACTCAGAGTTCGAACCAGAATTCTGAAAATTCTACAAGAAGATGGCAGCAGCAAAGAGGTAGCAGCACAGAAAACGCACAACAAACAGGAAATAGCCAATCAAGAGGTTCATGGTCGCAAAATAGTCAAGGTACAGGTACATCGTCGCAGCTGCGAACAAGAAGGATGGCAAGTTTACTTAACAACAGTTACTACAAAGGCGCAGTTTTGCGACCTGTTGAGGTTGGTATAAACAATGACTCATACATTGAAATTGTAAGTGGCCTTAGCGAAGGAGATATAGTTGTTCTGCCACCACTTTCAACAGGCTCAACAAGCACCCAGACGCAAACTCAGCAGGGATTTAACATAATGGGCGGGTTTGGCGGACCAGGTGGTGGAATGCCAGGCGAGTTCAGACAGTTCAGACAAAACCGAGGTGGCACCGGCACAAGGAATCAGTCATCTGGGTCTCAGGGAAGTAACACAAACAGGTAATAAAAAAAGAAGGTGAAAGCTTGCTATGATTGAACTTTATGATATTTACAAAATCTACAAGATGGGCGAGAATGAGGTATATGCTTTAAACGGTGTTAGCTTGAAAATCAAGCCTCACGAGTTTGTGGCTATAGTTGGACCTTCCGGATCAGGAAAATCAACTCTTATGAACATCATAGGCTGTCTTGACACACCAACATCTGGCACGTACATACTGGATGGTCATGAAGTAAGCAAGCTCAACGACAACCAGCTTGCAGAGATTCGAAACAGCAAGATAGGCTTTGTGTTTCAAAACTTTAACTTGATACCACAGCTCACAGCTCTTGAAAATGTTGAACTACCTTTAATCTACAAAGGGACTCCAGCATCAACACGTCACAAGCTTGCAAAAGAAGCCTTAGCAAGGGTTGGCTTGGAACATAGAATGCATCACAGACCAAGAGAGCTATCTGGCGGTCAGCAGCAGAGAGTTGCAATTGCAAGGGCGCTTGTTACAAACCCAGCAATAATTCTTGCTGATGAGCCAACAGGAAACTTGGACTCAAAGTCAGGTGCTGAAATAATGCAAATATTTAAGGAACTTCATGCACAGGGTAGTACAATTGTTTTAATTACACACGACAACAACTTAGCAGCTCAGGCAAGAAGAATTGTGCGGATTCAGGATGGTCAAATAATTGAGGACAAGGAGGTGAGCTGACAGGTGGCGCAGTTTGCTTTGGCTTTCAAGATGGCAATAAAGAGCATTCTTTCAAATAAGCTAAGGTCTTTTCTTACTATGCTTGGTGTCATCATTGGTATCTAGGCGGTGATTGCGGCTGTTGGGCTTGCCCAGGGAAGCACCAAAAGCATAACAGACAGGCTTCAAAGGCTTGGGACAAATCTAATACAGATAAATATTACAGGAAGAAACAGCAACAGAAACGTCACATATGAAGAACTTCAGCAGTTTGCCGATCAGCATGCAGATGATATAGAAGCAATTGCACCAACTGTATCGAGCTCTGTTACATTAAAGTATGGAACAACTACATATGACACTACCCTGATTGGTACAACAGCAGACTACTCCACTGTTCGCGATGTCAATGTTACAGCTGGTAGGTTTATCCTTCCAATTGATGTAGACTATCGCAAGAAAGTTGCTATTGTTGGTACCACAATTGTAAATGAACTGTTCAGTGGGCAGAATCCTATTGGAAAGAAGATGAAGATTAACGGCCAGATATTTACGGTTGTTGGAGTACTTGAACAGAGGGCAAATTCGCAGCAGCAGTCAGACGACGACGTAGTAATAGTTCCTGTAACAGTTGCACAAAGGCTTACACGAAACGCAATCATTCGAAATTTTGCAATAAAAATTACAGATGGTAACAGAAGCGAGGCTGTAATGAACTATCTCAACGACTTTCTCATGAAGATTTACAACGACTCTACAGCTTTTAGAGTTTTCAACACAGCCCAGCTACTTGACACCTTAAACAGTGTAACCCAGACACTCACGCTCATGCTTGCCGGGATTGCTGCAATTTCGCTCATTGTCGGTGGAATTGGCATCATGAATATCATGCTTGTGTCTGTTACAGAAAGAACAAGAGAAATAGGAATTAGAAAAGCAATCGGCGCAAAGAGAAGAAATATACTCGTTCAGTTTTTGATAGAAGCATCTGTTGTGACAGGGCTTGGTGGAATAATCGGGATTATTTTGGGTTATGTAACAATCAATTTGATGTCAAAGCTAAATGTTGCAACAGCAATATTTTCGATACCGTGGGCAATACTGGCGTTTACAATCTCACTTGCAATAGGCATTGTGTTTGGACTGTTCCCAGCATCAAAAGCGTCGCGTCTAAACCCAATAGAGGCGCTAAGATACGAATAAAACTGGAGGGGATTTGAAAGATGAGAAAAAAGTTTTTGACAGTCATTTTACTACTTTGTTTTGTACTTGGGAATTTAGGTCTGCCTTCTGCTTATGCCGCATACAAAGACATTCCATCAAATGCAAGTTACAAGCAGGCTGTAGAAAAGTTAAATAAGCTTGGAATTCTTGTTTACAAGGACTATTTCAAGCCAAATGCTGCTGTTCTGCGCGGTGAGTTTGCAGCTGCGATTGTAAAGATTTCAAACGCAGAGGACGAGGCAAATCTGCTTAAAGGATATTCGCAATATCCAGACATAAAGCCAAACACCAATCTTTGTGGGTATGTGAACTGGGCAGTAAAGAAAAAATACATGACACCAATGGCAGACGGCAAGTTTAATCCAAACGGCCCGCTTACCTTTGCCCAGGCAACAACTGCTATTGTGAGGATGCTTGGGTACTCTGACTCAGACCTTTCTGGCATCTGGCCACAAAACTACATTGACAAAGCATCTGAGCTTGGGCTTATAAAAGGAATAAACCTTTCTGCGTCGAAAAAGGTTCCGCGCTGGGCTCTTGCCTTGATGCTATCAAAGCTTCTTGACACTGAGGTCAAAACTGGTGGAAATCAAGCTCAATCTACCCAGTCAGCTTTAAGCGGAGTGTCAGCATCAAACCAAAGCAGCAACGGCACAAAATTTTCTGAGTATGTTGGGCTTTACAAATCGTATGTTGTGCTTGATACTGGCAAGACATCATCAAAGCTTCTTCCAAATGAGGTTTTGACAGACAGCGGAGTGCTTGTGAATGCAACAAAAACGCAACTTGAAGTTGGGAAAAAGTACATGCTTCAGGTCGATAGCAACAAAATCACAAAAGTGTTTGGCACAGAAAACTACTCTTTCCAGATTGTCAGCACAAAGGTTGATGGAAAGACTGTATATTACAAAGAAAGTGGAAAGACAAAATCAATAACTTTGCCATCTTCGGCAACATACTATTACAATGGCTCAAAACAAAGCTACGATGCAATTGAAAATGTTCTAAAACCAAACCAGAAAATAAGCTTTATCTATTCTGAAGATAGAAGCAAAGTAGACTTTGTTGTAATTTCCGACATATATGCACAAGAGGTTTATGGAAACTACGATGAGGTTTTGATTTTGGCAACCCCAAAAACATCATCGGCACTGGATGCAAACCAGGTTCAGACAGACAAGGGAATATATTTTGTTGCATCTTCGATAAAACCTGAAAACCTTGAAATTGGAGCAAAATATGGAGTGTATATAAAAGATGATACAATTACAAAAGCTTTGCAAAAAGTGTGGGTATCCGACAAGTTTACAATCAAAAATATAGATGATTACACACTTGATGTTGATCAAAACGGCAAGACACAGAAGATTCAGCTAACAAGCAAACCTGTGTATTACTATCAAGGCACAAAACAGAGCTATGAAAATCTGCCAAACATTTTAAAAGAAGACCAGATACTTTATGTATCAAAAGACACTGACACAGGCAAGGTTATGGCATACGTTATTCAAGACCCATACAGCACACAGTACGGCAACTATATTGAGGCAATAGTTTTGCAGGATGCACTTTTAAACTCAAGCCTTGAGAACAACCAGGTTATGACTGACAAAGGTATTTTTTACCTTCCATCTGCCGAGACAAAACTTGAAATAGGTGCAAAGTACGGACTTTATGTTAAAGATGATAAGATAACCCTTGTTGTGAAGAAGTTGAATAACACTGCGCGGTATGAAGTGACAGATGTTGTTAGCGATACTAACGTCAAGCTAAAAGGTACTCAGGGGCAGGAGAACATCATTCTACCTCAAAAGCCGGTTTATTATTACAATGGTACAAAAACAAACTATACTGAGCTTAAGAATGTACTAAAAGTGGGTCAGAAAATCTACTTTGGCTATGCAAAGGACGGCAAGACATATGAATATGTTGTAATTCAGGACCCATACTCTCTTGAGTACGGCACATATACAGAGGTCATAGTGATGGCAGATAGCATTTCGTCAAGCAAGCTTGCAACAAACGAGGTTCTGACTGACAAGGGCATATATGTTGTAAGCAGCAGTGCAGGAAAATTGACAGTTGGATCAAAGTATGGTGTGTACATCAAAAATGATACAATTACCAAGGTTGTGAAAAAGCTCAATAATAGCGAGTCAGCGGAGATCACTGCAGTTGTGAGCGATACAAACGTAAAAATCAAAAAAGGAAGCAGTGAAAACACCATGTTTCTTCCTCAAAAACCCACGTATTATTACAATGGAAATAAGCTTAGCTATGACCAGCTAAAGAGTATTCTCAAAACAGGTCAGAAAATCTATTTTGGCTACAACCAGGCAGGAAATTCGTATGAGTATGCAATCATCCAGGACCCATATTATGATGAGTATGGAACATACATGGAAGTCATTGTAATGGGCACAAGTAAGGTAACAAAAGGTCTTGCAGAAAATGAAGTTCTGACAGACAAGGGCATTTTGACCCTGCCGTCAAACCAGAACACAAGCTTAGAGCTTGGCGCAAAATACGGGCTTTATGTCGATTCAGATAACAATATAACGTTTATATACAAGAAGCTGAGCTCAACAGAAGGCATGACGGTATTATACGCACTTGGAAGCAAAGTAATGGTTGACAGGGGCGGAACACAGGTTGAGGTGACCTTGCCACAGAACATAACCTACTACTACAGCAGCACAAAGATTGACTACTCAGTGGCTGTGCAGAAAATGCAAAGAGCGACATCGCTTGTGTTTGGGATATCAACACAAAAGAAAGGGTACGACTACTGTGTGGTATTTGACCCGGTATACAGCAAACCATACCTTGCAAATGAGCAGACATACTTAACGCTAAAAGCAGGTGATCTGGATATAAGTGGTAGTAGCAAAGTTATAAAAGACGGGGATGTTGTGGACTACAGCTATATTCAGAAAAATGATGTTGTCTATGCTGTGACAGATATCTGGGGTGGTAATAAGTTCATACTTGTTGTAGATGACAGGGTTGAATGTTATATCAAGAGCTACCAGCCAACAAGGTTTACACCAAAGTCAATTGTTGTAAGTGCAGTAGACCTGACAACAGGAAAGCTTGTGGACAAGACATATGAGGTGAGTGAAGATTTTGACCCGTCTGTGCTTCTCTCTGACACCTTCAAAATTGGTCAGAGAGTGTACCTCATCTTAGGCTACGATGGCAAAGTTGTGAGCATGGTAAATCCGTAACTAAATTGAGAAACAGCTTTCAAAAGGCCGCCAATTCGATATCGAAGGCGGTCTTTTTTCTTAAGACAAAATAGAGAATTTGTGGTATAACTATAATTGAACAATAAAATCAGCTTAAAGCAAAAAATCTAAAAATTGAAAGGAACAAATGTTTTGAGCAAAAATTTGCCTCCTAAAGAACATGATTCCACATTTAAATTTTTATTTGAAGAGAAATAGGATATACTTCTTTTAGTAAAAGATATACTAAAGTACAAATGGGCAGAGATGATAGATGAAGATTCAATTGAGCTGGTAAAAACAAACTATGTAACACAGGATTTTATGCAGATAGAAGCTGATGTCATTGCAAAAGCAAGGTTGAGGGAACGGGAAGTGTATTTTTACATATTGATAGAGAATCAGTCTACAGTAAAAAGGGATATGCCACTTAGAATATTAAAATACATGATAAGCTTATGGGCGCAAGAGATAAGAAAAGGAGTAGAAGTTTTGCCCGCAATTATACCGATAGTTGTTTATAACGGAATTGACGAAAGATGGAATATATCAACAAACTTAATGGAGGCTTTTGATATATTCAGGATGATATATTTAAATACCGGGTAAGTTGATATTATAGAGCTTGATATGAAAAAGTTTTTGGAAAAACAAGAAGATGTCCTTGGTCCAATAGTATTCTATTTAGAGCAGGTAAGAGAAGATAAAAATGATCTTGTGAAGAGACTATACGAAATAGAAGCAAATTTAAAGAGTTTGAGCAGAAGAAATATTGACCGATTTTTAAACTGGGCACATTATATTATACGGCCAAGACTTGCAGAGGATCTCAAAGCAGAGTATGACAAAATAGTAGCAAGGATAAAAGAAGGAGGTGCAGGTAAAATGGGTGATTTTGTATCCAATGTTGCAAGGCTGCTTGATGAGACAAAGACAAAAGAGTTTAATATGGGAATTCAGCAGGGAATTCAGCAGGGGATTCAGCAAGGGATTCAGCAGGGGATATACAGAGCCAAGGTTGAAATGGCAAAAAAGCTTATTAAAAAAGGTTATAGCGATGATGAAATTGCAGAACTTACAGAGCTTGAAGTTGAAGAGATAAGAAAGCTTCGAAAAGAGATTGTTCCTTGATGGCCGCTTTGCCATCAAGGGTTTTATTTTTAACGTTACTTTGAAAATAACCTTTCTTGGAAAATCCATTGTCTTTTTGATTACTTTATCACGCTAAATATTTCATCAACATCTAAAACAAGGTTATCAAATACCTTTATGCTCATACCTTTTTTGTATTTATTTATAGAGCAATATTTCCCATTAATATTATTGCTGTAAACTTCTATACACTCATTTGAAATGTCAACTATCCAGTACTCAGATACTTGAAATTTTTCATACACAGACAGTTTAATTGTCTTGACTTTGTCAGTTTGAAGCTCAAAAAGCTTGGGAGGACTGGGATTGACAAAATATGGACCTCAATTTTGTCACTACATCATTTGCTAATACCAATAAATTCTAAGCCTTCCTCATATGTCATGAAGTTTTTTGGACCCTTTATCTTCATTACATTCAGTATATCTCCAGCTCCTCCCTCAATTCTTTGCTTTATCAAATATTTCTTCCCTTTTATCTCTATTTCAAAAAAGTTCATTGAATATATTGCTTCCATTATCCTTTCACTACTTATTCCTTTACCTTTTCTCCTCAAAATATATTCCAATGTCCTTTGCAGTAAAAATGCCAAAAAACATATCACAAAATGTCCTTTTATTCTGCTTTCTGTAAAGTGATATATCGGTCGCACTTCTAAACAGCTTTTCATTACTCTGAATGACTGTTCTATCTTCCATAAATCGTGATATGCTCCTAAAACCTCTTCTACATCCATATCCTTTTTGCTCGTTTGAATTGCATAATAACCGTCAAATTTCTCATCTCGTTTTATCGTTTCCTCATCCAATACATATTCTTCTGATTTTGATTTCTTCTTCAAATATTTCCTTGCACCTTTCTTTTCTAAGGCTGTTATACTTCCTTTGTTCTCTAAAAGCTCTTTGGCTTTTCTTACCAATCTCTCTCTGTCTTCTTTGTCTTTCTTGGCTCTCTTGCTTGAATACGTTATTATCAAATTCTCTTCTATTTTGAACTCTTTACCCTCTTCATCCTTGACAATATTTGTTCTTTCCAATACCTTATATTTGAATTCATCACCATAAATTTCTTCAGCATTCAAACATCTTTTGCCATCAAGTCTTTTATATCCTTCTTCATTAAAAACTTCATCTAAAATTTCTTTACTTGCATTCTTTAATCTGCTTGCTACTATATAGTCGTACCCAGCTTCTTTTATCATCTTTAAATTTATTCTGCTGTTAAGCCCTTTGTCTGCTACTATTATTATCTTATCTATACTAAATTTTTCCTTCAGCTTCCTCAGTATCTTTACCATCGTCTTGCTATCTATCGTATTACCAGGAAAAAGTTCATACCCTATCGGTCTGCCTTCTTTGTCCACCAAAAGCCCTAATACAACTTGCACTTCATTTACCTTGTTGTCTTTGCTAAACCCAAAATTTTTAAGTTCATCCGCTCTACAACTCTCAAAGTATATTGTCGTCACATCATAAAACACTACATCAACTACCATCTTAAATAAGTCTTTATTTCTCTGATACAGGTATGTCTCTAAATCTTCTTTTACACTGTCAAGAAAATCTAAACACCTGTACAATTGATTCAAATCTATATCCTCTTCAAATCCAAAATATTTGCTTCTCTGATGATAAGTTCTTAGTTTGCTCATTGGCTCTATCAATCTCTGTATGGTCATTAAAAAACTTACTTTGTCTACATCAAATTTTATCTTTCTCTCTTTTGCTGCTTTCCCTTTTAAAAACTTATCAATTTCAAGCTCCTGCCATAACTTTCTGTATACAATGTATCCCCAGTTTTTTACAACTGCATCCAAAATATCTTCTTCAGATTCAATAGTAACAGCTTTTGCATTCTCAGTAGTTGTTTCAGCGACAATATCAGATAGTTTTTTTACAATGTTTTTAAAAGCGGGGTCATCTTTGAGAATATCAAGTCTACCAAAGTTAAATAGTACTCTTTGCTTTACTTTACCATTTTCACGGTAATTTTCGACTAACCTAACATACTGATAACCGCCAGCATTAGTAATTTTGACAAACATATGGCAACTCCTTGAAGATAGTTTGTTATATTGTACCACAAAATATTTAAAAAGTCAAGCAAATTCAGTATATATTAAGCTAAAATTTGTCCCTACATTTTTTAAAATTTTTTATTTTTCTCTTCTTGAAACCCGCATAAATTAAGACTTTGTTATTTTTTGTTAGCTCAAAAACACCTCTTAACTGACAAAGTCAAGTTGGAAAATCCATTGTCTTTTTGATTACTTTATCACGCTAAATATTTCATCAACATCTAAAACAAGGTTATCAAATACCTTTATGCTCATACCTTTTTTGTATTTATTTATAGAGCAATATTTCCCATTAATATTATTGCTGTAAACTTCTATACACTCATTTGAAATGTCAACTATCCAGTACTCAGGTACTTGAAATTTTTCATACACAGACAGTTTAATTGTTCTGTCGCGGTGTTCTGTCGAATATGATAGTATTTCAACAATCAAGCGGGGAATTCCCTTGTATTTAGGTCCGTGGAAAAGTTTAGGGTTGCAGCATACCATTATATCTGGCTGAAATTCGTAAATTTCATTTTGATTTTCAAAGACAACAGCAATATCACTTGTGAAAACTTCACACATGCCACCAAACCCAAGATGATTAATAAACGCTGTTGCGATTTTGTTCTTTACTCTATCATGGTTTGGATGAGCAGGGGCCATAGAAAAGATAAAGCCATTGTCGTATTCAATTTTAAATCGGTTTTCCTCTTTTTGAAGAGTCAAAAATTCTTCGTAGGTGTAATACTCATATTTATTGGGGAAATTTATTTCCAACTTCTACCCACCTTTGCTCAGAACGCAGTGTTTCTCCTTTTTATGATTATACCACAAACTCCATATTCTTTACTACATTAGAAAAGAAATAATTTGTCAGGTTTTCGAAGAGTCCTTCTATATCAAAATCTTTATCTCTGGAAATATTTTAATTTGCTAAATAATTTGATGTAAACTTTAGTTTGCTGTAAATTTTGTGAAGTTGTAATGTCAAAAAAGCAGGGGAGTGTGGTATAATAAAATTGAAAACACAAACAAACTTTCCAATGCAGCTTAAAACTATCATTGTTCAATTTCAACTTATTTGAAGATGGGAGTAAATGAAAATGGAGCAAAAACCTCCTCACAGCCAGTACGATTTGACTTTCAAAAGGATATATTCAGTTTCAAAGAAGTGTTTTTGAACTTTCTAAAATCAACCATCAAAAGACCATGGGTTGATAAAATAGACCCGCAAAGCCTTGAATTCGTTGACAGAAGCTTTGTAAAAGATGAGTTTGTTGAAAAAGAGGTTGGATGAAGGTGGGTGATTTTGTATTTAATGTTCAGCGGCTGATGCAGGAGTATTACAGGGAAGCTGAGGAAAAAGGAAAAGAAAAAGGGTATGAGGAAGGAAGGCTTGAAGGAGAACTTGAAGCCACAATCAGAATAGCACGGAACATGATAGTAGCAGGAGCAGAAGACAGTTTTATTTCAAAGGTCACAGAACTTGACGTTGAGAAAATAAAAGAATTGAGACAAAACATGACAGATGAAGAATTTAGACAATTCTGACAAAAATTAGGGGCTATCTAAAAAATCTATGAAAAATCTAAAATTCAGCTTGTATGTCAAAAGGCGGGAGTGGGCGTTCTAAACGTCCACTTTTCTAGTTTTATCAAGCATACGTTTAATATCATATATCCCTTTGATTTCTCCTCTGCATTTAGTGTAAGCTTTTTATACCACTTTACTAATAATTTGCTAACTTTTTTGAGATACTTCCTCAAATTATCTTCTAACTCTGCTGTTTTTACAAAGAGAAATTGATGTTATTACAAAAGCACGGCTGAAAGAAAGGTATATTTCAGAAAATCAGTCAACAGTAAGGAAGGATATTCTGAGAACCTTTGTAAGCAAAGCGCAGAGGTTTTATTACAAAAGTATTAAAAAAGTATGTAAATTGTGTTTGCTGTTAGGAATAAAGAAAAAATTGCTAAACAATTTCCAACAAAGGTGATATAATATTTTCAAAAGATTATTTTCTTAAGTCTTTTAAAACATTTTTATAAGGAGAGAGAAAAGAGATGGGCAGAATATTTAAAAAATTAGTTGTTTTTTTCTTTTTGGTTTGCTTTACAATCAATATGGTTGCTTTTGCAGGCTTTGCAGCAAACACACAAGCTTATAACCAAGCAGCTCAGGTGCTAAAGCAAAAAGGGGTAATGATAGGAGATACTAAAGGAAATCTTAATCTTGACAAGCCACTCAAAAGGTCAGAGATTGCAAAGATGATGATAATTCTTCTTGGCAAAAAACCTTTGGCAGATTTTTATGCAAACAAGAAAAGATCTTCTTTTAAAGATGTCCCAGTATCACACTGGGCTTTAGGATATATTGAGGCAGCAAAGAATATAGGGCTTATAACAGGATATCCTGATGGAACATTTAGGCCTGACCAGTACTTAAAAGTGGAAGAACTCACTGCAATGGTTGTAAGGGCTCTGGGCGTTAAAGAAAATGAGCTAAAAGGGAAATATCCATTAAATTACATCAAAAAAGCCTATGATATAAACATTTACTTTGGAATTGAGGCTGAGATTGAGGTTGGGAAGCTTATTACACGCGGCCAGACAGCAGTTATTCTATACAATGCATTTTTGAATGAGTCGCTAAAAGAAGCAAAACCTGTTGCAATTGAAAGCATTGACAATACAACTGTAAAAGTCACCTTTGACAAGGAACTGAAAACACTTGACAAGTCTAACTTTGCGTTTGACAATGGACTGAACATCTTAGATGTCAAATTTGCCGACTCTACAAAGAAGGTTGTTGAAATAAAGACAGCTGCCCAGCAAGAAGGAAAAGAATACACATTTGTTTACAAAGGACAAGCAACCAGTTTGAAATTTACAGCTAAAGTCATTCCATTTGGCTTAGGTGAGGATATAAAGGTTGAAAGCCTCAAGAAGATAGACATAAAATTCACAAAAGCAATTTCTCAAAGCCAGATTGATTCGTTGCCAATTAAGGTGTATGTCAACGACAAAGAGGACCAAACAGCAAAATTTGCAGTATCACAAGATTTCAAGACACTGAGTATAATATTTCAAAACAAACTAAATCAAGGTGACAAAGTAAGAATTGTAATTACAAACCTTATGTCAGAAACTAGACAGAGCTTTAGCATTACAAAAGAGGTATCCTGCATTGATGCCACCCAGCCAAAAGTGGTTGATTTTAAAGTTATTAACAGCAAAAAGTTTAAAGTAATATTCAATGAGCCAATTGATAGCAGTTCAAATGGAAGTTTTAAGATCTGCGATGTATCTTCTGTAGGTGCAACAATAAAAGTTGATGGAAACTACCTTTATGCAAAGGTTACACCAAAGTATGAAGAGAACGCAATTGAGATTGAAAACTACACACCGCTTGCAGATGGCAGCCACACAATTGAAATTGCTGATGCCAAAGACTTTGCAGGTTATAGGATTGTATACTATAAAACAACCTTCACAACAACCCTTGACAGAACACCACCAAGGCATGTTGCTTTGAACTTTGTTGCAAACAATAGGCTCCAGCTTGTATTTGATGAGGAGATAAGAACAATTGATGGCAGCACTCCAACTGGAGAGTATGAAGTGTATCAGGCATCAGACAACACAAACCATGCAATTGGTGCAAAAGTGAAATTGCTGCCAGATGGCAAGACAGTTGACATTGAACTTGCCTCCGCTTTGAAACTTGATGTCAGAGCGCTTGTGTCTTTTGAGATAAGGTACAGAAATGTTGAGGATCTTCTTGGAAACAAAGATACAAACTGGATAGTGGTTTCTTCAAAAGCAAACGATGATACAACAAAACCCACTGTGAAGTCTGTTGAGGTTTTAGAAGGGAATGTTATAAAAGTTACATTTTCAGAGAGTGTCAATGCGCAGGACAGAGTATCTTCGTTCAAGCTTCTGTCCTCTGATGGACAAACAATTTTAGATCAGGTTGCAAAAAGTGTTCAGAGGCTAAAAGAAAATGACTATTCAACATATTTGGTTGAATTCAGCTCTCTTGAAAAAGTAAACGGTGGGACATATACTTTAAAAATCAGTGGCATTCCAGATGTGTCTGTAAGGGAAAATATAATGGATGACGCTGCTTTATCTTTTGCTGCAAAGGATACATTGCCGCCAACAATTACAGCAGCAATCGCAAAATATGACCCTGCCTCTGACAATGATAAAATAGACATCTTCTTCTCAGAGGCAATGGATGTTGATAAATTAAAAAACCTCAGCAGTTACTTTATAGGCAATAACACAGCTACAATTCCGCTTTCAAGCGTAAAGGGTGCAAAGATTGACTATATATCACCTTCGGCAAACAGGGTAACATTTATTGTTCCTGGTGCTGATGACAAAACACCCGGAAAGTGGTCTGTATCAGGTGGGGCGGTTGACAAGCTTGCAGCACCTACTTTAACTGATGCAGCAGGAAATTTTTTGGCAAATGCTACAATTGCAATGCCGTATTCAATTCTTGCCAACTTCAAAGGTATATCACCGCAGGACATTGAGGTTTTAGCAATTGGCAGAAACACAATCCAGATAAAGGCACTAAATGACTATATATTTGCATCATTTGACCCAGCTTCGATAATGTTCAGAAATGCCCAAAGCACAACCAGCCTCAATGGCAATCCTGATAACGACAAAATTGTAAGTCTTGGAATTGTAAGCTATGTAATTAGTCCTGATAAAAAGGTAGTGACACTAAAAACAGCTGCTTTGTTAACATCTGATGCTAAAGCTGATACAAATGATACAGGTCAGGAACCTGAAGATCTAAAAATCTATACAACAGGTTCAGGTATAAAAGACCAGTTTGACCAGGTGCTGAATATTCCGCCTACATTGGATGTAAACTTTTATCCGAATATAAAACTGCAGGACAAAATTTCACCCCAGCAGCTTTCTGTGTCTGTTGGCACAGGGCAAAACTCTGATACCATAGTTGTTGCGTTTGATGAGCCTGTTACAACTTTGCCCGGTATAAACAATACCATCTTGGCAGCAGGCATTGAGCTAAAAGATGGAACTGCGACGCTTTTGCCCGATATTGACTATACAGCTTACACTCAAAATGGAGTTCTTTATATAAAAGTCAAAAAGCCAGGAGTTGTTGACAGATCGATTTCTGTTGAGATAAAACGACCTGATTTGATTATAGACTACAATGGAAATCCAGTGGTTGCTGCAAAAGCTCAAGTTATCGACCATGTAACAGAGAGGACATCACCTGATGTGTCGGCTGAGTTTTCCACAACTGATACAAGAAAGGTAAAACTTACATTTACAGAACCAATGGACCCAGCAACATTGGTCCCTCAGAACTTCTCATGCGTTGCAGGCGGGAATATAATAAGCTTTGTAAAATCTTCTGACAATAAAGCTGTTGAAATAACATTTACAAACCCACTGCCAGCAGGAAGTATTGTAAACATATCACCAAACGTCAAGGATTTGGCAGGAAACTCTGTTTTAACACAGGCTGTGAAGAAGTAAGCATCTCAAGAAGTAGAGAAGTGGAAGGTTTTTAAGATGGAAAAAGAAAAGAATAATGAGTCTGCAAAGAAAAAGAGAGATAGAAGGAGAGAAAGAGCATTAAAGCTAATAGAAGAGTTAGCTGGAATAGCGAAAGACGTAGCTATTGATCCTGACAGAGTTAGAGAAGAAAGGATATTAGAAAGATACCACAAATGTGATAAAATATAAATTAAATAAAAGCGGGGGCTGGTCTACAGCCTCCTAATTTTTATTTTTGAATTCAAAAAGGAGTGATTTTTACCATGCTTCTCAAAAAAATCTTCAAGTTTGATGCAGCGCACAACCTCACAAAGTACCATGGAAAGTGCGAAAAGTTGCACGGACACACGTACAAGCTTGTTGTCACAGTCAAAGGAAAATTAGATGAGCAAGACATGGTAATAGATTTTGCCTTGCTCAAAGACATTGTCCAAAAAGAAGTCATAGATATTTTGGACCATGCGTATTTGAATGACATAATTGAAAACCCAACAGCAGAAAACATTGCAAAGTGGATTTGGCAAAGGCTCTACGATAAAATTAAAGCGAAAAATTGTACCCTTTATGAGGTTGAAGTCTGGGAAACAGAAGACAGTGGCGCAGTCTACAGGGGTGAAGATGATGATTGATGTTCAGAGCCAGAAAGACCTTCGAGGAATCGCCATTCAAAAAGTTGGAATAAAGGACTTAAATTGGCCAATTGTTGTGATGGACAGGGCAAACAAGACTCAAACAACCATCGCAAAAATCACAGCAGCAGCAGAGCTAAAAGGTGACATGAGAGGCACTCACATGTCCCGCTTTATTGAGGCAATAGATGAGCTAAATGTGGTAGGCCCGAAAGAAATAGAAAGGCTTCTTGACAGAATAAAGGAAAAGCTTGACTCTCAAAAAGCCTATGTTCGTTTTGATTTTCCATATTTTATAAACAAAAGAACACCTGTAACCGAGACGCTTGCACCTTTAAAAGTTGACTGCTACTTTGAAGCAGAAAAAGGCGAAAAGTTTGATTTAAAGGTAGGTGTAATTGTTCCTGTCCACACACTTTGCCCGTGCTCAAAAGAGATTTCTGAGTACGGTGCACACAACCAAAGATCATATGTGACAATTGAAGTGAGAATGAGACGTTTTATGTGGATTGAAGAGCTTGTTGAAATAGCAGAATCTTCTGCTTCATGCCCGCTGTATTCTATCTTAAAAAGACCTGATGAAAAATGGGTTACAGAACGTGCTTACCAGAACCCGAGGTTTGTTGAAGACCTTTTGCGTGAAGTTGTTGTCAAAATCAGCGGTGACAAGCGAATCAAGTGGTACAAGGTTTTTGTTGAGAGCATAGAGAGTATTCATAACCACAACGCATTTGCATATATTGAAGGGGAGAATACAAAATGATACAATTAAAGTAATAAATCGGCTTTTGAAAAAGCGAGGGAAGGTTTTCAAAACCGCAAAATTATGAAAAAGATAAAGATATACACAAGAAGGCTGGGAATCAGCATTGCAGTTTTAGTATTTGGAATCTTATTTCTCATTCTCTTAATAAGAAGCCTGACAGTAAAAAATGTTCCACCACAGGAAGACAATATAAGCTTTATCAAAAATCTCTTTGGTCTTAAAAATGCTCAGCTTGTTGAAAGTGATATCAAGCTTGAAAAGCTTCCTGATGAGACTTTTATGTACAAGTACCTTTTTGAAGATGGCAAGTCAAAGTATGAAATCTATATGAAAGAGAACCAATCAGTGGTTTACTTTAAAAAATATGTACCATCAGATGTTGTGAACAAATTCTCATTTGGTGATGTAAAATCAAAAGCGTTCAAGCTTCTGTACAAGTTTGCACCGTACACAAAAGGAAATGTTGAGCTTTATGTCACCCAAACCAAAGACAAATACATCTGCAACTTCTACCGTGTTGAAGGGGACAAAAAGGTGCTGTCAAATGAAGCAGTGATTGTTTTGAATAAAGACAATGGAGAACTTTTAGAGTTTGACATAAACTGGTTTTCAAGTATAAACTTTAAATCTGGCAGCAAAAAAGGAGATGAGGAGAATAAAATTTTAAAAAGTATAAAGGTTGTACCAGCAATCAGCAGCGATTCTTTTTTGAAATATACAACATTAAATAATGTACTTTCCTTAAAGGACCTCTACTTTGATTATGTAGAAGGAAAAGTCTTCCCAGAGATCAATTTAAACCCAAATAAATTTAATCTCCAAGAGTACAACAATTACGTAGATTATGCTCAAAAGAAGGCATCAGTTGAGTATGTTAAGCTAAAATTTGGCAAGATTTTAAACATGCTATCGTCTCAGCAAAGAAGATTGCCATTTTCATTATCTGAATTCAAAATTGAGCCATCTGGTGGATATTCGTACAAAAAAGATAGTTTATATGGCAAGGTAGAGATATCAGCTGATAAGTTTGGAAACATCCTCAAGATGACAGCAAACCTCAAAGCATCTGGCAATATCAAGAAGGTAGAAACTAAGGTTTTGAACGACAGGGCGGAGCAGCTCATGCAAACTCTTTTGGGAAAGTTTGTCACTGCTAAATCCTATATTTTTGACAATGAAAATGAACATGCTGTTTCATACAAATTCTATATTGGTGGGGCTTTTGTTATGGCAGGAAAACTAAATATCAGCTTTGACAAGCTTTCAGGCGAGGTCACCACAGTTGATTTTGATTTGGGATTGAAGCCAGAATTCATGGAAAAGGCAAAAGAAGTAAAGGATACAGCTGAGTACCTAAAACTTGTAAAGTCCAGCGGGTTTGAAGAGGTGTATGTATTGACAAAAGACTATGGCAAGGTGTATCTTTTTGAAAAGAGTGTAGATGCACACTTGGCGCTAAAGCCAAAGTTTGACCTGACATATCTTATGAATGCAACAAAGTAAGATAAAATAGAAAAGGATGAGGTACATAGATGGACATACTTATTAAAAATGCAAAGATTTTTACAATGGATGAAAAAGGGATAATCGAAAAAGGAGATATATTAATTAAAGATGGTAAAATACATAAAATTGATGAGAAAATCACAGCAAATGGTGCAGAGGTTATAGATGCAACTGGAAAACTTGTCTTTCCGGGCTTTATAGATGCACACTCTCACATTGGTATGTGGGAAGACTCTGTTGGCTTTGAAGGAGCAGATGGCAATGAAGACTCAGACCCTGTCACACCACATCTTCGCGCAATTGATGCTATAAATCCATTTGACAGAAGTTTTGAAGAGGCGATAGCAGGCGGGGTTACATGCGTTGCAACAGGTCCTGGGAGTGCAAATGTCATTGGCGGCCAGTTTTGTGTTATAAAAACATATGGCAAAAGAGTTGACAAGATGGTTATAAAAGAGCCGGCTGCGATGAAGGTTGCGTTTGGTGAAAATCCAAAAAGTGTTTACCATGAAAAGAATCAAGCACCTAAGACACGCATGGCAACAGCTGCAATCTTAAGAGAAGCTCTTTTTAAAGCTAAAGAGTACTTAAACAAAAAGCTTGAAGCAGAAAAAGACGAGGAAAAAGACCCACCAGAGTTTGATATGAAAAGCGAAAGTTTGATTAAGGTATTGAATAAAGAGATTCCGCTCAAGGCACATGCGCACAGGGCAGATGATATCTTTACAGCTATCAGGATTGCAAAAGAATTTGATGTTAACCTGACTTTGGACCATGTGACAGATGGGTATTTGATTGTGGATGAGTTGAAAGAAGAGAACATCCCATGCATTGTTGGGCCAAACCTTACAGACAGGTCAAAGGTTGAGCTTAAAAACCTTGACTTTAAAAACCCCGGAATATTAGCTAAAAACGGCATTCTTGTTGCTATCATGACAGACCATCCTGTAATTCCGCAAAAGTACCTGACACTTTGCGCAGCGCTTGCTTGCAAAAGTGGAATGGACGAGTTGGAAGCTTTAAAGGCAATTACAATAAACCCTGCAAAGATTTTAGGGGTTGACAGCAGGGTAGGAAGCATAAAAGAGGGCAAGGATGCAGATATTGTTATTTATAGCGGCCATCCATTTGAGCTTTTCTCTGAGGTGGAATATGTACTTATAAACGGACAAGTTGTTTATAAGAGAAAATAATATTTTGAGTATAATGGCAACAAAAATTTCCAAAGGATGTAAATGACTATGAAAGAACTAATTTCATACTCATATGATGAGACAATTTCAATTGGCTATAAAATAGGCGAAAACCTTTTTAAAGGTGCAATTGTGACGTTGCAAGGTGATCTTGGCAGTGGTAAGACTGCTCTGGTAAGAGGTATTGCAAGGGCTTTTTCGATAGACGATATTTCCAGCCCAACCTTTACTATATTTCACATTTACGAAGGAAAATTGCCGGTATATCATTTTGACATATACAGAATAGAAGAGGATGAACTTGAGGATATAGGCTATGAAGAGTATTTTTATAATGATGGGGTAACTTTAATAGAGTGGGCAGACAAACTAAAAAGACTTTATCCAAAAGAGTGTCTTAGAATTGTCATTGAAAAGCTTGATAGCAATGTTCGAAAAATTATTTTAGAAGGTATAGGAGACAGATACAAAAGGATAGAGGATGTGGTTGAAAAGGATGAAGATTTTGGGGATTGAGACATCGGGCAAGGTTGCAAGTGCCTGTATACTTGACGGTGAGAAGATTGTCTCAGAGATAACTCTTAACACAAAGCTTGTTCACTCTGTTATGTTAATTGACTTAATTGACATGGCACTCAAAAATGCTTCAATTGACATCTCTGACATAGACCTGTTTGCGGCCTCAGTAGGCCCTGGTTCTTTTACAGGGCTCAGAATCGGTGTTTCAACCATAAAAGGGTTTTGTTTTGCTCTAAACAAACCTTGCATTGGTGTAAACACTTTAGAAGCACTTTGTTACAACTTTTATTCATCATCAGATTTTTTGATGCCGATTTTGGATGCAAAGTCTCAGAAAGTATTTGCAGGGGTTTTCAGGTTTGAAGCTGGAGAGCTTGTGACTTATGAAGAAACCTCAGTTTATGATATTGATAGAGCAAAAGAAATGGCCGAAAAATACAACCCTATTCTTCTTGGCGAGGGGTTAGATGTATATGACTTTTCATCTTTTAGATTAGCGCCAAAGTTTTTGCAGTATCAAAGAGCTTCAAATGTGGCAATTGTAGCAAAAAAACTTGCAGAAAAAGGCAAGTTACTTTCTCACTTTGAACTTGTCCCGCTGTACCTCAAAAAATCGTATGCAGAAGGGAAATGAGAATGACCCAAAAAGGTATTATCAGAGGGATGACAAAGGAAGATGTTGACAGTGTTTATGAGATAGAAAAGCTTTCTTTTTCTGTGCCGTGGAGCAAAGAAAGTTTTTTAGCAGAAATCGAAAATGATTATGCTATCTATTTTGTATACGAAGAGGACTCAAAAGTGTGGGGCTTTGCCGGCATGCACCATATAGTTGATGAAGGACACATTACAAACGTTGCAGTGCACCCGGAAAAGCGAAGGCAGGGCATTGGCAAAGCACTCCTTTGTGCCCTGATCTCGTATGCAAAAGAAAATGGTTTAATTGGCCTTACACTTGAGGTAAGAAGCAAAAACATCCCTGCAATTTCGCTTTACAAAAGCTTTGGATTCAAAGAGGCAGGCCTTCGCAAAAACTACTATACAAATCCACCTGATGATGCCATAATTATGTGGCTTTATTTTAAAAATAGCAGTTAGAATCTACCAAGAAGCTTCACTCCTGTTGTGTAGATTAAATTTGCAAATGTTGTTGTGTCGTTTTTAAGCCTTTCCCACTCTTCAGGCGTGTACACTATAATGTCAACATCTCTTGAGTAGTCTAAATTTAGTAGCATTTCTTGAACAAGCTTTCTTTTATCAGATGTATCTATAATCAAGCAAAGGTCAATATCACTGTTTTTTCTTACTTTTAAAATCTCTTTGCAAGCTCCAAAAACTCTTCCTTCGGCATAGGCTTTCCAAAAAGATACCCTTGCCCAAAGTCGCAGGAAAAGATCTTTAAAAGTTCTGCCTGTCTTTCATCTTCTATTCCTTCTGCTACAACTTTCAGATCTAAAATATGAGAAAGGTCAATCAGGCTTTTTGCCATCTTTTGCTCTTTTTGGTCATATGTCATGTTTTGTATAAAGCTTCTATCAATCTTGACAATGTCAATTGGAAGCTGCTTTAGATAGTTCAAAGATAAATAACCTGTTCCAAAATCGTCAAGCAAGATCTTTATACCTCTTTCTTTCCGGCTCACACCTTTATTCTTTTCTTTCATTTTTTTACTCCACTAATTTACTTTACATTTTACATAACCTTTAAGAATATTTGTACCCGGTTTGTAGAAATAATTAACATTAAAATTTTAAAGTTATTGACATATGCCAAAAATGAATATAAAATATGAAAGAACAAGAAAACTTTATGATAAGGAGAGGTTTTAAGTTGAGAGAAAATGTAATGCACCCAATTCCCAAAAATGAATTTACTGATGTTAAAAAGATTTACGCAATTGTCAGTGGCAAAGGCGGAGTTGGGAAAAGCCTTGTTACATCTCTTTTGGCGGTGGGACTGAGAAGAGAAGGGTTTGATGTAGGGGTATTTGATGCTGATATTACAGGTCCTTCTATTCCAAAGATTTTTGGTGTAACTGGCGCAAAGATTGATTCTGACTCTAAAGCAATTTATCCTGTGAGGACTCATAATGATATAAGAATAATGTCAATGAATCTGCTTTTAAATAAAGAGGATGCTCCTGTTATTTGGAGAGGACCGCTCATTGCAAAAACAATAGAACAGTTTTGGACAGAAGTTGGCTGGGGTGTACTGGACTATCTTCTTATTGACATGCCACCTGGTACGGGTGATGTTGTTCTCACAGTTTTTCAGTCGATTCCAATTGACGGAATAATAATTGTAACATCTCCTCAAGACCTTGTATCTTTAATAGTCAAAAAAGCCTATAACATGGCAAAACAGATGGATATACCAATTGTAGGAATTGTAGAGAATATGAGCTATGCAATATGTCCTCATTGCGGAAAAGAAATTGATATCTTTGGCAAAAGCAAGCTGGAGAGCATAGCCCAGCAGTTAGATTTAAAAATTTTAGGCAGGGTCCCAATAGACCCGGAACTTACTAAACTTTGTGATGAAGGTGAAATTGAAAGGGCAAAGAATTTGTACCTGGATTCTTGTATAGAGGTCTTAAAGAAAGAAATTGCAGAAGAATAAAAGGGCTTTTAGGTAGCTTTTTGTTTTAAAAACTTGAGTGCTTTTTAAGCGTCGAAACTATTTATCTTGGCTGATCAGTGCCCGTGTGAAAAAACAAGGGTAAAATTTTTTCAAAAAAGTTATTGACATATGCCAAAAACATAGTATAATTATAATTAGCATATGCCAATAATAAAAATAAAAATGGTTTTGGAGGTGAAAAATGATGCCTTGGGGTTTTGGACCTGCATGGGCAGGAAGAGGATTTGCAAGAGGCTTTGGAAGAGGTTTTGGCGGCGGTTTTGGTTTTGGCAGAGGTCTTGGAATTTGCAAATGGCTGTATTTGAGCACTTCAAGTGACGTTCCTTTTGCTAAAGAAGCTTTGGAGTATGAAAAGCAGATTTTAGAGCAAAGGTTAAAACTAATTGACAGGCTTCTTTCAAAAGAACAAAAACAAGAGTAAAAGCTAAAATTGCTTTGAAGGGGGGCTTTCAAAAAAGTAAATTCTCGTGCCCCCCTAAAATAGCTTTTTAGGTGTAGATTGAAAAAGAATGAGCTTCAGTTTCAAAATATGGTGAAATGATATGGTGGTGTATAAAAAGAGGGTTTTAAGAAATAATCAAATATGTGAAATGATACTTGACAATTTAAAAGAAAGTAGCAACATTGCAAAAAAAGAAGACCTGGTTAAAAAACTAATGAGCTTTGCAAGTTTGAGCACTATCTATAGAGGTATAACCAGATTAGAGAAAAAAGGATTAATAGTAGCATTTGATGTAGCCAATGATAAATACATTGCCTGTATCGGTGACAGGTCCAATAAGATCTTGAATTTAACCTTCTTTGTATGTGATATATGTAATCAGAGATTCTGGCTAAAACTGGGCAACAAAAAGCTTGAGAAGATTAAAAGAGAGATAAAAAAATTGTATAATTTTGATTCAAAATTTGTATTGTACGAATTTCACGGGGTTTGCAAAAATTGCTTGCTGTCCAAAAGTTCAAATCCATTGAGTTTAAAAAAGGAGGAGATAAACAATGAAAATAGCAGTTATGCTAATAGGTGACAAAATAAGCCCCCATTTTGGTGGCAGCGAAAAAGTTTGCATATATACAGTTGAAAATGGTGCTATTGTAAATAAGGAATATTTTGACATGCCAGAGCACAGGGCTGGGCTTTTTGCAAAGTTTATAAAACAAAAAGGAGCAGATGTTGTAATTGCAGGCTCAATTGGCGAGAGGGCAAGATATATATTCGATAGTCTTGGCATTAAGTATTTCATCGGTGTTTTAGGTTCTCCAGATGAAGCAGTTGAAAAGCTATTAAAAGGTGAGCTAAAATCAAATGAAGCACTTGCAAATGAGATCCATGAGCATGAAGAGGGACTGCATCATCATTCACATGGACATTCACTCCATAATAAAATCTAAATACTGGAAAGTATAAATTTGATTTTTTGAATATAGAGATTTGAGTAGCCTTGCTTTTTTGATGTGTGTTATAATCTAATTTAGAAAAACAATGTTGAAATAACCAGTATTGAGGGGCAGGGTTAAGATCCTGCCTTTTTGTTCATAATAATTTGAGAAAAGGAGGCATTTGACTTGCCACGACCAATAAGATGCAGAAGAGTAGAATTTCTGCCAAGGTTCAATTACTTTTCACCAAAAGAAGGTTCAAATGATGAAGTGGTTTTAAAAGTAGAGGAGCTTGAAGCAATAAGACTTAAAGACTTAGAAGGGCTCATGCAGGAAGAATGTGCACAAAAAATGCAGGTTTCTCGTCAGACGTTTCAGCTCATATTAGAAGAGGCGAGAAAAAAAATTGCCGATGCTTTGGTCAACGGCAAAGCTATCAGAATTGAAGGTGGTAACTACGTTTTTGGGAATTGCAAGTATACTTGCTTAAATTGCGGTAAAGTTTTTGAATCAGAAAAGGATGAGTGTCCAGAATGCCACTCTTCTCATGTTGTATGTCACAGAGGGAAAGGAAGAGGACACTGCTTCAGGCACCACGGAGGATGGTGATGATAAGCAAAGAGAGCTGATAGTATTTTTTAGTAGTTGGGTATAATAAAACCGAAAGACAAATTATTTTTTAAATAATTCCTACTTGACATATAGAAATAGTAGAGTATAATAAAATTGTATTGGCAAATGCTAAAAAAGAGGGTGTTACATGTGGAGAAAAAAACTTTGAATGTAACAGGTATGACATGTGCTTCGTGTGCAAGGGCGATTGAAAAAAGTGTTAGCAAAGTAGAAGGAGTAAGTAATGCGTCGGTTAACTTTGCCACTGAGAAACTTATTGTTGAGTTTGATGAGAGCAAAGCCAGCATTGAAAAGATCAAAGAAGCTGTTGAAAGAGCTGGATATGGTGTTTTGGATGATGTTGAGGAAACTATTAGAGAAGTAACCATTCCTATTTCAGGCATGACATGTGCTTCATGTGCAAGAGCAATCGAAAAATCAATTTCAAAACTCAGTGGAATAAAAGATGTAAGTGTTAACCTTGCAAGTGAAAAAGCAAGAGTTGTGTATGATTCATCTCAGGTAAGACTGTCTGAAATAAAAAATGCGATAATAAAAGCCGGATATACGCCACTTGAGATTGAGAAGACATCCTATGAAGATTTGCATCAAGAGCGAAAACAAAAGGAGATAAATAGTCTTTTTAAGAAGGTTTGTCATTGCAAGTGTATTTGCAGTTCCACTTTTATTGATTGCTATGGCACATGTGGTGGGAGTTTCGCTGCCAGAGATAATTCTGCCAGAAAAACATCCTTTGAATTTTGCGCTTGTACAGGCAATATTGGAAATTCCAATTGTCATTGCAGGATATAAGTTCTACACGGTAGGCTTTAGCAGGCTTTTAAAGCTGCAGCCCAACATGGACTCATTAATTGCAGTTGGGACAGGAGCTGCTTTTTTTTATGGTCTTTTTGCTATATACCAAATTGCAATGGGTAACTACCAGTATGTAAAGGAGATGTATTTTGAGACTGCAGGTGTAATTATAGCCCTTGTCTTACTTGGCAAATACTTAGAAGCAGTTTCTAAAGGTAAAGCTTCTGAGGCTATAAAAAAATTAATGGAGCTTGCGCCAAAGACTGCAACAGTTATTCAAGGGGGAAATGAAATAGTTATTCCAATAGAAGAAGTTGAAGTCGGGGATATAATTTTAGTGAGACCGGGTGAAAAGATTCCCGTTGATGGGGAAGTAATTGAAGGTAGAAGCTTTGTTGATGAGTCAATGCTAACAGGGGAGAGCATCCCTGTTGAAAAAACACCTGGCAGCAAGGTTATTGGCGCTACAATAAACAAAAATGGTACGCTAAAGATAAAAGCTACAAAGGTTGGCAAGAATACAGTCATTGCACAGATTATCAAGCTGGTTGAGGACGCTCAAAGCGCTAAAGCACCAATCGCAAGGTTGGCAGATGTAATCTCAGGGTATTTTGTACCAGTTGTTATTCTCATTGCTACAATCTCAGCCCTTGCGTGGTACTTTGTTGACAATTCATTTATTTTCGCTTTGAGAATATTTATTACCGTCTTAGTTATCGCATGCCCGTGCGCTTTGGGTCTTGCAACACCAACTGCTATCATGGTTGGTACAGGAAAAGGTGCAGAACATGGGATTTTGATAAAAAGTGGTGAGGCGTTAGAAATCTTGCACAAGATCACAACAGTTGTCTTCGACAAAACAGGAACAATCACTGAAGGAAAACCAAAAGTGACTGACATAATTCCGGCAAATGGGTGGGAAAGCGAAAGACTGTTGCAAATAGTAGCGTCAGCAGAAAGGCTCTCTGAACATCCTTTAGGTGAAGCAATAGTTGCTGCAGCAAAGGAAAAGAATCTGCAACTTTTTGAAGCAAGTCAGTTTGAAGCAATTTCAGGGCATGGAATAGAGGCAGTGGTAGATGGGCAAACAATTCTTGTTGGTAATGAAAAACTTATGAAAGATAAAGGGATTGAGATAGATTTCTTACTTGATGTAGAAAAGCTTTCACAGCAGGCAAAGACACCTATGTTTGTAGCGCAGAATGGAAAGTTTGCTGGCATAATAGCAGTATCAGATGTGGTAAAGCCAGATGCTAAGCGGGCAATTGAGCTTTTGCATAAAATGGGTATTAACGTTGCAATGATTACAGGGGATAATAGAAAAACAGCAAAAGCAATTGCAAAGCAGGTTGGAATAGATAGGGTTTTAACGGAGGTCTTGCCACAGGACAAGGCAAATGAAGTGAAAAAACTTCAGGGAGAAGGTAAAAAGTTTCGATGGTGGGCGATGGGATAAACGACGCACCAGCTTTAGCTCAAGCTGATGTTGGTATAGCAATTGGGTCTGGAACAGATGTTGCAGCAGAAGCTGCTGATGTGGTTCTTATGAGAAATGATATATTGGACGTTGTAATGCAATACTGCTTAGCAAAAAGACAATACAGAACATCAAACAGAATCTATTCTGGGCATTTTTCTACAACGCATTGGGCATTCCGATTGCGGCAGGGGTTTTACACATATTTGGTGGACCACTTTTGAATCCAATTATAGCGGCTTTTGCTATGGCGTTTTCTTCAGTCTCTGTGGTTTCAAACGCTCTGAGGCTAAAAAGATTTTAAGCCTGTAAATTAATATTTATATAAAAAATTAAAAGAAAGGATGGGTTTTGAAATGACAAAGAAAATTTATATTGAAGGCATGACTTGCGAACACTGCGTAAGAAGAGTGGAAAACAGCCTAAAAGCCATAGAAGGTGTAAGCTCTGTTAAGGTTGATCTGCAAGGAGGCGTTGCAACCATTGAGCTAAGTAAAGATGTAAAAGATGAAGAGTTTGGTCGAGCAATTGATGATGCAGGGTATGAGGTTGTGAGAATTGAATAGGAATATATTGTAAAAATAAAAACAGGGCTGGGTAATCAAATCCTCATGGTATTACCCAGCTCTAAATTTTTCTCTTTTTAATGGAGCCTTCTTTTATATTACTAACAAAATAACATAAAAGGTTGTCAATAAAACCAGACCTATAGGAAAACCAAATTTAACCCATTCTTTGCTCTTTATTTCGAGTTTATTTGCCGCAATAATATTTGGAATGTTTCCTTGAATGAGCATTCCACCACTTGCTAAGAGACTGATAAGAATAGCAGTTACTTGGCTTGAGGTAAGTTTTGGGCTGATTATAGCAGCTGCAACTGTTGCATTATCTAAAACGGCAGATATAGTATTAAGCCAAAATAATAACTTGTCACCAAGCTTTACAATGTATTTGTCTATAAACGGTTTAAATCCATTTCCTAAGATCTCTAATGCCACTATAAACAAAAATATTTACCTGCTCTTATCACTACATCTTTGTGTGTTTCAACTTCTTTTATGTGCTGTTCTTCTATTTCAAAATACTTTCTTTCTTCTTCAGACATCTCTTCTTTTCTGTAAAAGAATTTCTTTTCTCTTTTAGCAATAAAGCTTCCAAGTAAAGCCATGACAAGTATCACAGGTATAATATAGTGACCCACAAGACGAAGGAGATAAGCAAAATCTTCTTTCAATATACTTACAACAATAGTAGAAAGAGGCTCGCCAATTGGTGTTAGCGCAGCGCCAAAGCCAATTGTGTAGCACCCAGCAATTGCAACTTTTGATTTTGATGAATGTTTCAAAGGTAGCAGATGTAATATTTCTACCATTATCAGTGTTGCAACAATAGCAGTAATTACGCTTGAGAAAAGTCCCAAGATTAACAAAACCAAAAATATAAAGATTTCAAGGTTTATCTTGCTAAGTAAAAGGTTAATAGCATTTTTAAGCTTGTTAACCGAGAGATTAAAGAGAAAGCCCATTATTAAAACTACTGCAGTGACAACATAGAGAAGATAATTTGAGAGAATATGTCCAATCAAATGCGCAGATAAAGTTTTTGAAACGATTGTTGCCAAAATTCCCATGAAAAAAAAGAAAAATTTCTAAATTGTGCTCCACCTTTTTAAACACGAATGGCAAAATGAAAACAAGAGCTAAGATTAATATCAGCAAAAAGTCCATGTCATCACTCCTCATTAAAAATTTTGCTTGAAATCTCATTCCAAAACAGTTCAAAATCACTAAGATTGTTTTGGAGGATTTCATATAAAGTTTGGTTGTCTACCTCAAGATACAAATGAACTATTCTGTTTCTAAATTTCACCATTCGGATTAATTTTTCTGCTAAATTAGTTGAAATATAACTATTTTCAAGCAAAATTTTGATGGTATCAGAATAACTTGAAGGCTTACCTAATTTTTTTCTTGAAACGATATGATTGCATATATCAATAATAGCTTCAATTGATGTTTGTAATAGATACTTACAACTTGTGATATTCCTAAAATCAGCAATGAAATCTTGGTAACTTAATTTTTTGAGCTGTTCAAGTTTTGATAAACATTCTCTGATATATTTCATTTTCAAGGAAATTTTATCTAAGTCAAGGTTGTTTTGCATGATTACTCGACTCCTTTGATAGTGAAGCTTTAAAATCTTCCCAAAAAGCCTTGTAGAAATATTCATGGTCTTGATATAGGTCTAAAACCTGCTCTTCAAAATCTGCAACTTTTTTAAAATCTCTTTCAAAAATTTGTCTTCCTTCACTGATTGTTTTGAACTGCAAAGTAAGTGGTGCCTTATTTAAGTTGACAATGTCAACCATATCAGTTTCAAGTATTTCACAAATTTTAATTTCAATGTCAATCTCTTCGAAAATGCTCATATCTTTGTCAAATAGAATTGCCAAATCTATGTCACTGTCTTCTGTTTGAAATTCAGTTCCATATGAGCCTATTATCCATACACCCAGTATTTCAGGTGTTGAGCTAAAATATTCAATTAGTTTTGGCAATTTTGATTCTACGTCCAACACAGAAAACACCAGCCTCTTTAGAAACTCTAATTAATCTTATCATGAAACAAATTGAAAAATCAACAATATTATGTTCAGTTTGATTTTCAGTTGTTTATGTTGTTACAAAGCTAATGGATGTGGTATAATTAAAATAACAGAGATGGCTATAAGCTTTTAGAGGTGTAAATAGAGGATTTCAAAGAAAAAATTTAAGTTATCATAGTGCAGATAATAGTATAGCAGGAAATGAAAGTAAAGATAGAACTCATTGAAAATATACCTGTTACTTTTTATGCTCCTGAATTGAAAAAAGAGTTAGATGAATGGGCAGAGACCGCTGAAATTTGCCTCGATGATGAACTTATGAATAGATTAAAAGAAGCAGAAAATGAATTTAAAACAGGTGGCAGCGTTAGATGGGAACATCCGACAAATTCAATATAATATTTTCTAAAGAAGCATATAAGTATTTGCAGAAATTGCCGCAAAATATTAGGCTCTCTTTCTTCTCCCAAAATTACAAGACTACATGGGAAGTTAGAAGGTTTTTACAGATACAAAGAAGGTGATCTCAGGATAATATATAGTTTAGAGAAAGATAGACTTATAATTTATGTCTATGATATTGGACCAAGAGGAGACATATATAAATAAGTTTTTGTACCAGAAAAAATAAAGTAAAGATAGTCTTGTACTCCTTTTGAAAAGCTGAATTCCCAAGTGAACCTTGGGATACGGGGGACCCAATTTTTCTTGGGGTGAATCAGAAGCCAAAAGCTTCTGTAGGGCTAACCCTTTCGGCCCGAACCCGTCAGCTAACCTCGGAAGCTTTGAAAGGGGAGGCAAAAGGAGTTTTTTTATGCCTTTTTTTGAAAAAGGAAGGTGTTCCTTTGCCTTTGATTTCAAAGCAGCCAAATTCCGAGGTTATGGAGTTTGGCTGCTTTTATTTTTGTAAAATGCCTGGGTGTTAAATTTTGAAAGGAGGTATCTGGCAAATGGAAAGGTTAGATGTTGTTAACAATAAGGAGAGGTTTGAAAAGTTAAAAGAAGCAATTCAAGACTACTTAGATGTCAAAGACACAATCAAGACTGGTATAGAGGATGAGGAAAAAATTGAATATCAAAAGAAAAAGATACTTTCTTACTTTGGTGCCAGTGAAAATGACTGGGGAAATTATAAATGGCAACTGAAAAATAGAATTGCCTCAGCCAAAATATTAAAAGATCTTCTAAACCTTGATGAAAAAGAAGCACAGCAAATAGAGCAAGTAGGTAAGATTTATCGCTTTGCAATCTCACCTTATTATTTATCGCTAATTGACCCGGATAATCCAAACTGCCCAATAAAAAAGCAATCAGTCCCAAGCTCATTTGAGCTGATAGAAAAAGGAGAGCTTGACCCAATGGACGAAGAGCACACATCACCTACAAAGATTATTACACAGCGCTATCCAGATAGGCTCATAATAAAGGTTACAAACATATGTGGGATGTTTTGCAGATTTTGTCAGCGAAGAAGGCTCATTGGCGAGACTGACACACACGCATCCTTAGATGATATTACAGATGCAATAGAGTATGTGGCACAAAATCCTCACATTCGAGATGTACTTATCACAGGCGGAGATGCTCTGATGCTTTCTGATGAGATTTTGGAGTGGATTTTAAGGTCACTCAGGCAAATACCTCATGTTGAGATAATCAGAATTGGCACACGAGCACCTGTGACTTTGCCACAAAGAATTACAAAAGAACTTGTTAATATGCTAAAGAAATATCACCCTATTTATATCAACACACATTTTAATCATCCGCGAGAGATAACGAAAGAATCAAAAAGAGCTTGCGAGATGCTGGTAGATAGCGGCATTCCACTTGGTAACCAGATGGTTTTGTTAAATGGGATCAACAATGATAAGTATGTTGTTCGAAAGCTCAATCAAGAGCTTTTAAAAATCCGGGTAAAGCCATACTATATCTTTCATCCAAAAAGGGTAAAGGGAACATCGCACTTTTGGGTGACAATTGAAGAGGGCATGGAGATTATTGAAAGCCTCAGAGGTAGAACCTCCGGCATGGCAGTTCCAACATACATCATAAATGCACCAAAGGGCAAGGGGAAAACCCCAATTTTGCCAAATTATCTTCTTTACTTTGGCAAAGATAAGGTTGTGTTTAGAAACTGGGAAGGTGAGGTTTTTGAGGTGGAGAATGGGCAATAAGACTAATTTAAGTTTTTGTCTTGAGCAACCGCAATTTTGTGGTTGCTCTTTTATATTGTTTTTGTTATTTGCAACGAGATCTTGAGGAATCATTTTAACCTCATACTGTCCCATCTTTCTTCTAAAAATTCCTTTCACACATTTTTACTCCATTTCATATTATACTTATGTAAACACAATAAAAACAGAGATGATGGTTTGATGCTCAAAAACTTTATCAGTATCGAAGGGGTTGCAAATGTATCTGAGTTTCCCACATTTACAACTCTTGACAGATACAACCAGTTTGAGGTAGAGGAACAAGTTACAATACCTGCAGAAAAGCCTGAGATGGAGCAAATTATCTCTGTTATGGTAGAGGCAAGTATAAAAAACTACTATGCAATTGCAACACCAACCGGGCTAAAAGTAATTATCGAAGGTGAACTTAAGCAAAAGATAACATATGTTGCAAATAAGCCAACACAGTCTATTCACTCAGCAATGTTTATAACAGGCTTTTGCAACTTTATAGATATACCACTCAATCTTCCAACTGATCAGAATGTGCCGGAATTGCTGATGCGCCAAGCTTTCCAACTTTACTTCCGACAAATCCTAACACAGAATATATTGTAGAAGAAAAACTCACAATTCCTCAGGAAAAACCTGATGTTGAGCAAATAAACACAGTCTTGATTGAAGCAAAGGTGACAGACTCAAGAGTAATTCCAACACCTGTTGGACTGAAAATTGTTGTTGATGGTGAGCTCAAACAAAAGATCATATACACAGCCAATGTCACAGAGCAGTCTGTTCACTCAGTTTTGTATGTTGAACCATTTTGCACATTCATCGAAGTGCCACTTAAGCTTCCTGCTGGCACAAACACATTACAGCTTCTGCAGACATTGGGTATCACTTTAAATGGTGTTTTGGTTGGAAAAACCAACGTGCTGATTGAAGATGTGACAGTATCACTTCTTGACCCAAGAACAATTGAAAAATGCACAGTCCTTTTCATCTGGGCAACATTAAATAGCGCACTATCAACTGTACTTGGCTAAATTTAGTATCATTAAATAGGAGAAGTTGCCATAAAATCAACATTAGAACAATGTTAAAAAGGTCTATAGGGAAAGATGGAAATACAAAAAGGTTGTGCATACTTAGGGGTAATTGAACCACATGAGTATGACGATGTAAAAAAGACACACGTTTATAAACAAGTGCTGACAAAGGCAGAGTTTGAAATTTCAGAGTCAAAGCCAGAGATAGAAAATTTTTCGTCGGTAGTGATGCAAATTACAAGAAAAAAGTGCAAGCTAATCTGCGGGCCGCTTGGTGACAAAATAGTTGTTACAGGTACAATAAACTTAAATGTGATGTACACAGCTGCAAATCCACAGCAATCTGTTCACAATGTACATTTATGCCATGATGTTGATGCTTTTATAAACATCAAATGCTTGGAAGAGACTCACAAAAGCTTTTGTGGCTGCTGCGATGTTAAGATGTATATTGAGTGGGCTGATCTTGAGGTAGTAGACAAAAGAAGAATCAAAGGATGCTTTTTAGTGTTGATAACTGCCAAGTGCAAGTCTGTAAAGTAAGGAAGTGATGATAGCTTTGAGTGGTCCAGAGTTTGTCAGAAAGCCAAGGGATGAAATTACAAATGAGATTTTAGAATCCATTGCAAAAGAAGAGATGGCTATTGCAAATCTTATGAATGCTGAGTCTGAGAAGATAAAAAGAGTTGTTGCGAGCCATGATCTTCAAAAAGCTGAGGATTTTTCACAGCTACTTAGTCTTCAAAAGCTTGTTGCAGAGATTTTAGAAAAGCTTATTCAAAAGCAAAATATCATAATCAAAAAGCTTGACATGATAAGAGAGTTTAAGGTTACTATAATAAAGAAAGAAAAACCTCATCCTTATCATCCTATGCCGCAATATGACAATGAAGAGTGAAAAGTTTTAGTCTTGGTGGTGTATACCATCAAGATTTTTTGTTATTTGCTTTCTAAACTTCCCATTGCACTTTTTAAAATTCTATCATAATCCATTTCCTTCTTTGAAAACTCATGAACTTTTTTGCCTTCTCTCAAAACCAAAATCCTGTCACACATGCCAATCAGTTCTGAAAATTCAGAGGAGATGAAAATAATTGCACAGCCAATTCGTGCAAGCTCGTTTATGATGTTGTAAAGATTTACTATAAAATATCGTTATTGCCCTGCTTTTTAGTGTATTTAGTTTTCTTTTCAGATAATTCATGGTATAATTATTATAAAACACTTCATGTAGGGGAATTTAATGTGTGATAATTTACCTTACAATATAAATGATCTTGAATACAAATATATATTTTCCAACAAAAGCCTATTTTTGAGACTTTTGGGAAGGATTGGCAAGATAAAGATATTTAATGAACTAACAGAAGAAAACCTTGAACTGGTGGACAAAAATTATGTATTGCCAGATTTTTCTGAACAGGAAAGTGATCTTTTGTACAAGGCAAGATTGCAAGAAGAAGAGGTTTTTTTCTATATTTTGTTTGAACACCAATCTACAGTTGATTATAACATGGCTATGAGGTTGTTATTTTATATAACCGACATTTGGAGAGATTGGCTCAAGCAATTTGATAAAAATCAATTTAAAAATAAAAGTTTTGAATTTCCACCAGTTGTGCCAATAGTTTTATACGATGGTGATAATCCTTGGACAGCGATTGTAAATTTGAAAGAGAGAATAATGAATTTTGAGATGTTTGGAAAGTATATAGTAGATTTTGAATACATACTGATTGATTTAAATAATCCTGAAGAGATGGTGTTCAAATATAAAGATGTTTTAAGTTTAATATTAAAATTGAATAAGGTGAGAACAGGTGAGGAATTAGAAAGATTGTTTTTAGATTTAAATAAATATCTACAAGGTGCAAAAGAAAAGGAGATTAATACCCTAAGGATATGTTTGCCAGCTGCATTGAAGGAATTAGGTGAAGAGAAGATACAAGAAGCAAGAGATATTTTGGAATATATAACAGGAGGTGCAGGTATAATGCCACTTTTTCAAAATTTGAGAAAAATAAGAGAAGAGTGGTATCACGAAGGAATTCAAAAAGGAATTCAGGATGGACTGCAACAAGGACTGCAACAAGGGCTGCAGAAAAAGGAGCTTGAGATAGCAGAAAAGATGATAGTAAAAGGATATTCAGATGAGGAAATTCATGAGATAACAGGGCTTGATATTGAAAAGATAAAGGAGCTGCGCGCAAAGCATAATAATTAAATGATTTTTTTCGCTTTGTCCAAAGAAATTTTCTTTAAAAAACAAAAGGGCTGGGCAGAAAAAACTGTCCAACCCTTTGTTTTTACTCACCAATTTTCCTTCCAAAGATCATATAAGCAGTATGGCCTATCATCCTGTCATCAGGCCTGAGCCTTTCTGGCACGGGTTTGTACTGGCGCATCATAATCTCCACAACTTCAGATACATAAAACTTATGTTCTTCTAAAGCTCTCAGGGTTTCAGCAACCTGATTTGTTGTAGGTACAAGTATTCCTAAGTGCCCTGCAGGCTTTAATGCTTTTCTGATTTCAGGTATAGCTTCTTCTGGTTCTCTTATGTCCAAGAAAAATGCGTCCAAATCTTTTTCTTCTATTCCATCGAGGATTGATTTATTATGCATCACGACATTGTCAAATTTTGAAAAGCCCTTAATGTTCTTTTCTGCCAGTTTATAAAACTCCTCTCTTTGCTCGTAGGTATATACTTTTCCTTCGTTTCCTACAGCCATTGAAAGATATAAAGTGAAAGCTCCAGAGCCGGTACCTGCTTCACCAACTCTTTTTCCAGGGTTTATATCAAGGCGCATGAGTATGTATGCCCCATCTTTCGGGTAGACAATCTGGGTGTGGCGCTTTAGATAATGCATAACATAGTCAAATGTGTCACAAGGAAACACATAATATTCAACATCGTTTGCTACAAAACTGCCGCCTGGTGGTATTTGCGCTAAAGAAGTAGAATCTATATATCCTGTTGGCAAATTTACTCTCTTTGGTACGGTTATGTCAACTACTTTTTTAAAACCATCTGGGCCAATTATAACCCTTTTTGTTTCAAATCCCTGGTGCAATTGTTAGCCCCCTTTTCACAACAGATTTTTTTGCAATTTTTAAAAATTTACTTGAATATTTAATACTACATTTTTATAAAGTAATCAACTATATCCTCAAGCCCTACAAGCCCTATTACTTTTCCATTGTCTAAGACAGGCACAGCTGAGATGTCATTTTCACGCAAAAGCTTTGCAACATGTTTTATATCATCGTTTTTATCAACAGTAATTACCGACTTTGTCATTGCAAGCTCAACAGGATATGTTTCAAAGTGCCCAGGCTGACTTAAGAACCTGTATATATCGGCTTTTACTATAATTCCTTTCAGAAAGTCATTTTCATCTACAACAACCGCAACGCTTTTCTTTCTTTTTTGCATTTGCTCTAAAGCATGCTTTACTGTATCTGCTGGAAAAAGCTTTATGAAATCTTGGTTAATAATGTTTGAGAGCATCTTATCTCCTCCAGAACAAATGTTATTTTTCTTAAAAAATTTCTCCTCTTGCTATTATTATATACCCAAAAGTTTTTACAACCCCAAAAATTTATTTAATGTATTGACTGTTAGTCAATTTTGTTTATAATATAAATCATGACTATTAGTCAAAATCGAAATGGAGATGATGCGGCTGTACCCAAGTTTGGGCTTTTTGTTGCAAAGCACAGAAAACTTGTTTTAGCAATTGCAATTTTGCTTTTGATTCCATCAATCTATGGGTTTGTCACCACAAAGATCAATTATGACATTCTCACATACCTTCCAAAGGATTTAGAGTCAGTAAAAGGGCAAGATATCTTGGATAAGGAATTTAAGCAAGCTGCACTTTCAATGCTCATTGTAAAAGGAGATATGAACATATCAAGTATACAAAAGCTCAAGAGTAAAATCTCACAGGTTGATGGGGTTGAAAAGGTCATATGGATTGACGATTTTTTAGACCCAACAATTCCAAAAGAGATGCTACCGGATATTTTGAAAAACACGTTTTATAGCAAAGACTCAACCCTTCTGCTTATCCAGTTTAAAAACTCAGCATCATCACTTGAAACTCAAAATGCAATATCAAAGATAAGGAAAATTGCTACAGCTCAGTGCTTTTTAAGTGGTATGTCAGCAATTATAAAAGATACAAGGGATTTGTCGGACAGAAAAACTCCTTTGTATGTACTTGTTGCTGTAATATTTATATTCATCCTTCTATTGTTGACGATGGAATCACCTATTGTACCTATCCTGTTTTTGACAAGCATCGGGATGGCTATCATATACAATTTGGGTACAAACAAATTCTTAGGCGAGATATCATACATTACAAAATCACTTGCTGCAGTGTTGCAGCTTGGTGTTACAATGGACTTTTCAATATTTTTGATGCACAGATACGATGAGGAAAGAAAGAGGTTTGACTTAAAAGAAGAGGCAATGGCAGAGGCTATTTCAAAGACTCTTGTTGCAATCTTGTCAAGTGCTGCAACTGCAATTGCAGGGTTCTTGGCACTCTGTGCGATGAGGCTAAGAATTGGTGCAGACATTGGCATAGTTATGGCAAAAGGAGTATTCCTCGGTGTTATTGGAACTGTAACCATTTTGCCTGCCTTGATTCTAACATTTGACAGGGCAATCCACAAATTTAGACTTAAAAATATCCTTCCGACATTCTCTAAAACAGCAGAGTTTGTAACAAAATACCATGTAGTGCTTTTTGTTGTATTTTTGCTTGCATTTATACCAGCTATTTATGGCAGAGTGAACATCAAAGAATATTACAACCTCATAGATTCTTTGCCAAAGACAATGAAATCTGTGCAGGCAACCGACCTTCTTAAAAAAGAGTACAACATGACAACAACTCATATGGTTTTAGTTGACAGGTCAGTGCCGAAGTATCAGATTAAAAACATGTGTGAAGAAATAAAAAGGGTCAAAGGTGTTGAAAAGGTATTGGCATTTGACGATATCTTGGGACCGGCTATTCCAGATGAGTTTATACCATCGTCTGTCAAGGAGAACTTTGAAAAAGGAAATTTCAAGCTCATAATGATAAACTCCATTTACAAATCAGCTACAAATGAAGAAAATGCCCAGATAGAAAGAATACAGCAAATAGTCAAAAAATATTCTAAGCGTTCATATGTTACAGGCGAAGGAGTATTGACCAAAGACCTTGTTGAGATGGCAGACACAGACCTGAAAAGAGTAGATTTTATCTCTATCTTGGCAATATTTATGATAATACTCATAACATTCAAATCAATCTCAATTCCAATAATTTTAGTTTTGGCAATTGAACTTGCGATATTCATCAATTTAGCAATTCCATATTACACAAATGTAACAGTGCCGTTTATTGCATCAATTGTACTTGGAACAATCCAGCTTGGTTCTGCTATTAACTATGCAATCTTGATGACAACAAGGTTTAGAGAAGAAATTCAAAAAGGTCATGATAGATTTGAAGCTATAAAAATAGCTGTAAAAACATCTTCACGCTCTGTTGTAACAAGTGCGCTGGCATTTGCATTTTCTACATTGGCTGTAGCACTCATTGCAAAGATTGATATGATAAGAAGCCTGTGTGAGATGCTCTCACGAGGTGCAGTTATAAGCATGATAGTTATATTGTTTATTCTGCCATCATTATTACTTCTTTTTGAAGGTGCAATTGCTAAAACAACTTTTGGTTGGAGTTCAAAAGAAGCTTCTGTAAAGCCATCAGAAGAATATGAAACGTTATAAAGTGAAGAGAAGAGGAGGGAAAGTGTAGTACAATGATGAGAAATAAAGGCTTTTTAAAACTAATTTCTCTCAGCCTTGCGGTGGTGTTTTTGTTCACAAACATTACTGCTTTTGCTAATACGGCTGTCAAAAAGGAAACAGTATATGTCATTTTGGACGCTGGCGGCAGAGTAAAAAGCCAGATAGTCACAGACTGGATACACTCAGATACCCCAAATGTCACAATAAAAGACAAATCAGAGCTTAAAAATATAGTAAATCTAAAGGGCGATGAAAGTCCTCAAAAAGATGGAGAGTATATCACCTGGAAGTTAAATTTCAATGATTTGTTTTACCAGGGCACTATTTCAAAAGAGCTTCCATTTGAGGTTTCAATCAAATACTATTTAAATGGAAAAGAGATAAAACCCCAAGATTTAGCAGGTAAGTCTGGAAAGGTAAAGATAAAGATAGAGGTTGCAAGCAAAGAACAAAAGATTGTGAAAATAAATGGGAAAAACAGAACAATTTATCTACCTTTGACCTTTGCGGCGGTTGTAAATCTTCCTCTTGATAAATTCAAGAATGTCAAGACAAATGCTGGTGAGGTCATAACAGAAGGAAATACACAGGCTGTAGTTTCGGTACTCTTTCCTGGCCTGTTGGAGAGTCTTGGGCTGGAAAGCGAAAGTGATATTGTAGATGTTCTAAAGTATATAGAAATTACTGCTGATTGTAAAAATTTTGAGCTTTCTCCAATCTATATGGTTGCGACAAATAAGCTGCTTGATATAAAAGATATAAAAGAGATTGATTCGGTTGATAGCTTACAAAAAGCAATTAATACACTTTACACATCCAGTGAAAAAATCCTTGAAGGTGCTGTGAAAATATCTGAGGGTGAAAAAGAGTTTACTTTAAATTTTGAAAAGTTCACAAATGGTTTGAAACTTTTGTCAGACGGGTCAGGTGAGCTTTACAAAGGGGTAAAGAGTCTTGAAGCTGGGGCTGAAAAGCTATACGCTTCTTCAAAGCTGCTAAGAAAAGGTACAAGTGAACTGCTCAAAAACTCACAAAAACTTTACAAAGGTGTTACAGAATTTGGAAATGGGGTTTATGAGTATACCTATGGAAGTTCACAGTTTTCTGACGGTGCAATTAAGATAATAGATGGATACCAGACCTTGTCTAGAAAAAACAAAGAGCTTTTTGATGCAGTAAAGAAGGTATCTTCTGGGCTTGATTTGGTTGCTTCTTCACAAAAAGATTTGGAGGCTGGGGCAAAGAGGCTGCAGGATGCAATTCAAAATGTTCTTGAAGGGACCAAAAAAGAGCTTGAGGTTTTAAACATTGTTTATAATGGATTTGACACAGTTATTTCTGGCTTGCAAAAATTAGAGAACATCCCTGTTGTCAAGGACATAGTTGCAAACCTCATAGCAGGAATTGACAAGCAAAGACAGGCAATAAAGGGGTTGATTGATTCAAAACAGGCAATGATAAATGGTCTTTCGCAGATTCTTGACAATGTAAAAAAGATGTCTCAAGGGCAAGAAAAGTTAAGCACAGCTTTGCTGCAATTAAAAGATGCACAGGCTAAAATTGCAAGCTCGTCTGATTTGATTGTGCAAAATCAAAAAGTCTTAGACCAGTCAGCAGCAAAGCTAAAAGACAGCAAAAAAGCTTTGGATGAAGGAGCAAAAAAACTTTTGGCTTCAAAAGAACAGCTGGTAAGCGGTACAAAAGCGTTTTGTGAAGGCACAGCAAAACTTGACAGTGCAACAGCACAGTTTGTCTCCGGCACAGAAAAGTTAAAAGATGGTGCAAAACAGCTTTCCGGCGGAATGGAAAAGTTTGATGAGAAGGTAAAAATGGTTTATTCAGCTTCAGAGAAGCTTTTGGAAGGCTCGAAAAAACTTGAAGATGGAACACTGGTTCTTAGCAACAGCTACCGAAAGTTCCACAATGAAGGTATAAAAGAGCTCTATTCAAAAACAGATGAGGCATTGGGGAAACTTGATGATATAAAAGACACTTTGAATGAACTGAAAGAATTTTCTCAGAGTTATAAGACATTTTCTGGTATTTCGGATGAGCTTGATGGTGAGGTAAAATTTGTTTTAAAGACAGATGAGATAAAGGCAAAAGAAGAAAAACAGGTTTCAGAAGAGGTAAAAACAGCAAATGTAAAGGCTCATGAAAAGAAAAGCTTTTGAAAATGGCTTTTGGGGCTTTTGCACATTCAGGTAGACTGAGGCAAAAGCCCTCTTTTTTTATTTTGTTTGATAATTAAAGCTTCTATGGTATATAATTCTGTATAACACATATATAACTTAAAAAGAGGTGTTTTGTTATGGTATCTAATCTCAAAATCATATTTATGTGCATTACACTTCTTCTTTCAGTAGGCTTTCCGGTTGTGCTGGCTGTGATTGTTTTAAAGAAGTACTCAGGAGTTTTAAAATCAATTTTAATAGTAGCATTAATATTTTTCATTTCTCAGGTTATTCTGAGAATTCCGATACTTCAGATCTTGTCAAAACAAAGTTACTTTGTACAATTTTCCAAGCATTACATTGTATACTCTCTCTTTTTGGGTCTGACAGCTGGGATTTTTGAAGAGGTTGGAAGATATATTGGTTTTAGAGGGTTTTTAAAAAGATAGGCTAAACTATCAAAACGGTCTTGCTTATGGGGTTGGACATGGTGGGATTGAATCAATCTTGCTTGTTGGAATAGCCTATATAAATAACATTGTGTATTCTTTTTTAATTAACTCTGGCAGTTTAGATATTCTTTTAAAAGGCAAAGTTTCTCCTGAGGTAATTAAGTCTATAAAAAGTGCACTTATTGAAACACCTGCTTCGACATTTCTTCTTGCCGGTTTTGAAAGAGTCTTCACAATGACAATTCAGATTGCTTTTTCGCTTTTGGTTCTGGTAGCTGTTAAAAGAAAGAGGCTGTATTATCTTGCTTTTGCAATATTGCTTCACACAATCATTGATGCCCCTGCTGCATATATGGCATTAGTAAAAGTTAATATATTTGCTATTAAACTTGTAGTTTTGCTATGGACTGTATTGAGTCTAATTTATATCATAAAGTGGAAAGACATTCATAAAATACAAGAAAGCTAAAAGGGCTGAAAGAAAGGTGTGTATAAAAAAGGGGGTGGAGCTAATGGGTGAGTTTGTGTCAAATGTGGCAAGACTTTTGGATGAAGCAAAAACAAAAGAGTTTTTGGCAGGAGTCCAACAAGGGATTCAACAAGGAATTCAACAGGGTATCCAGCAAGAGAGGATAGAGACAGCAAAAAGAATGATTCAGTTAGGAATTTCATACGATATCATATCCAAGGCGACCAACCTAAGTATTGAAGAGATTGAAAAAATAGCGCAGGAGAAGATTAACTAAGGTCCAGAACAACTTAAAAAACTTTATTGTTTGTTGTAAAATTAAATGTAACGATAAACAAAATTATTGAAGCCTTAATCAATTGATAATTTTCAGTTTCTTTTAAAAAATGTTGTATTTAATATTACAATTTAGATAGATTTGGAATCTGAAAAAGCTTATTGTTATCGATGATTTAAAAGAGGTATAATAAAAATAGCATTGACTTTTTGCAATGATTGTAATTTTACAAAAAGGAGAAAAGTATGAGCACTTATAGAAAGTATGATGAAGGATACAAAAAATTGTTTTCTAATAAAGAGAATCTAATTTGGTTTTTACAGGATGTTTTAAATGAAGAAAGATTTAGAAGAATAGAAAAGAATGATATAGAGATTATTGCAACTGAGTCGATAAATAAAAAGTGGCAAAAGAAAAGCTCAGACATAGTATATAAGATAAAGTATAAAGATTCTTTCTTTTGTTTGACCATTGAATTTCAAAGTAGAGAGGACAAGAGAATTTTACACAGATTATATGAATATATGCATCTCATTCAGCTCAAAAACAAAGTAAATGGTGAAATACCAGTAGTTGTGCCAATTGTGCTGTATAATGGTATAAGTCATTGGAAACCTAATGAACAGTATAGCGAAATTAGCCTATTTGCAGAAGATTTTCCTGAGTACGCACAAAATTTCAAGGTGATATTCTTAGATATCAAAAGTATACCCGAGGAGAAGTTAATTAGTGCATCAAACGTATTAGCAATAGCAATGTACATTGACCAAGTATCTAATAATCCTGAAAGGGTGCTTAATAGAATATTGAATTTAAGAGGAAAAATACATCTTAACTGGGAACAGAGAGAAGAATTAGCTGATTGGTTGTATGAGGTTATTTTAAGGTCTTATGGTGTTAGTGAAGAAGAAGCAGAAGAAATGTTTAAAAAATCATGATTGGAGGTGGATGAGATGTTTTCAAGCACAGCAGAAAAGATAAAGCAAGGAATTGAAAGAGAAAAGAAAAAAATTGCTAAAGAGGCAATGAAGCAAGGCATGAAACAAGGTATGAAACGCGCAATGAAATTAATCGCAAAACAGATGCTAAAAGATAATCAACCTATAGAGCTTATTTCAAAGTATACGGGTCTTACACCTGAAGAAATAAAAAAATTGAAGTAAGAACAAACTGTGGTTCTTATAACTTAAAGTTTTTTGTTGAGTTTGATTTTCTTGCAAAGCTTTTTCCAAAGTGGTATACTAAAAAGTGAAAAATTAAATATCTGGTTTTAAGGGGGAGCTGAGCGGGGCAAAGCTCGGCTGAGAGTAGGCACTAAAAAATCCCCGTGCCTTGACCCTTTGAACCTGATCCGGGTAATGCCGGCGAAGGGAAGAAAAGTGCAAAAAATAAAAGCCTTTAATGCTATAAAGTCCGGCATTAAAGGCTTTTTTGTTTATATAAAAGCTCATTCAGACGCGAACAAAAAAAAAGAAGCTGCCGGCAAAAGGCAGCTTTTTGTTTTAAGAGCACTTTTGAGACACTTTTTAGCTTGCAAAAAGCCTGTAGGGTAGGTGAGAACTTTGCTTATAAGAGTAAATGACAAAGAAATGGAGTTTTGTGGGAACATCTTAGATCTTGTGCTGAATTTAAATCTAAATCCTAAGACCTGTGCAGTTTTGGTAAATGGCGAGATTGTAAAGAAAGATGATTGGGAAAATTTTGTTTTAAAAGATGGTGACTATGTTGAGATTGTAAGCTTTGTTGGCGGCGGCTAAAAAAATTAAAAAATCATATCAAAAACAACTGTGTTACAAATCAATCACAAAAATTACAAAGAAAGGTGATGCTGTATGTTTGAAATAGGTGGCAAGAAGTTAAAATCAAGGCTTTTTGTTGGAACAGGCAAACTTCCTGACTATAGCCTAATTGAAAAGATGTACTATGAAGCCGGCATTGAGGTTTTTGCGGTGGCTGTTCGGCGAATTGGTCCTAACACCAAGCATACCAAAAATGTTTTAGAGTACATTCCGAAAGGTGCCACAATTATGGTAAACACATCAGGTGCACAAGACCACAAAGAAGCAGTAAAGATTGCTATGATTGGAAGAGAACTTACAGATTCTGACTGGGTAAAGGTTGAGATTGAAAAGGACACTAAATATCTTTTCCCAGATAGCTTTGAGACGCTAAAAGCTTGTGAAATCCTTGTAAAAGAGGGTTTTAAGGTATTTCCTTACATCTACCCTGATCTTAACCTTGCAAAAGAGCTTGAACAAATTGGAGTTGAAGCAGTCATGCCGCTTGGCTCGCCAATTGGGACAAACAAAGGAATTGGCTGTGAGGTGCTTTTAAAGCCTATCATAAACGAGATAAAAATCCCTGTAATAATTGATGCGGGGATTGGAAGACCATCTCACGCAGCACAGGCAATGGAAATGGGAGCAGATGCTGTTTTAATTAACACTGCAATTGCAACGTCAGCTGATCCTCTTAAGATGGCAATAGCGTTTGCAAAGGCAGTTGAGGCAGGAAGGCTTGCTTTTGAAGTTGGGCTTTTGAAAGAGTATGAGTATGCTCAGGCATCATCACCTTTGGAGGATTTTATAAGCGGCTAAAAATTTTTTAAAAAAGAAGGTGCTGTCAAAATGGTCAGCTTTTTAAAAGAGGCAGAAGAACTTTTTGAAGAGTACAAAGACTATGCTCCTTCTCACAGGGAAATTTGCGAGATTATAGAGAATAAGGAGTTTTTGACAAAAGAGGATTTAGCAAAGCTTTTGAACGTCAGCAGCAAAGAAGATATAATGCTTATGGCAAAGAAAGCTCAAAAGCTTACACGCGAGAATTTTGGCAAAGTTATTCTTCTGTATGCTCCGCTTTACATTGCAAATTACTGCCAAAACGGCTGTGTTTATTGTGGATTTTCATCCAGGAAAAACTACAAAAGAGAAAAGCTGAGCTTTGAAGAGATTGAAAATGAACTTAGAAAGATGAAAGAAGAGGGGATTGACTCTGTTATAATCCTTACAGGCGAGGATAGGATCAACTCTTCATTTGAATACATTGAAAAAGCTTGCAGTATTGCAACAAACTATATGTCTGAGGTTTCAATTGAGGTGTATCCCCTTTTTGAGGAGGAATATAGGAAACTATCGAACATTGGAGTTGTTGGAATCACTGTATACCAAGAGACATACCAGAGAGAAGACTATGATAAGCTTCATCCATTTGGACCAAAAAAAGACTTTGAATTCAGGCTAAATGCACCTGAAAGAGCATTAAAAGCTGGATTTCATGAGGCGTGTATAGGCCCACTTTTGGGACTTTCTGAGCCCAAAAAAGATGTTTTGTGTGCAATACTTCATGCAGAGTACCTGCTTGACAAGTTTCCAAAAGCTGAAATTTCAATCTCCTTCCCAAGGTTCAGAAGCGCTGGCACAGAGTTTATACCACCATACACTGTATCAGACAAGGAATTTATCAAATTTTTGATCATTGCAAGGCTATACCTTCCAAGAGTTGGAATTGTGGTGTCAACAAGAGAAAGGCCTTCTCTTCGTGATGCTTTGATTGATGTTTGCATAACCAAGATGTCAGCAGGTTCTAAAACAACAGTTGGTGGGTATGCAGAAGAAAAAGACGAAGATGCTGAGGCTCAGTTTGAGGTAGAAGATAGAAGAAGTGTATCTGAGGTTGTAGATGTTATAATTAAAAAAGGACTTCGACCCGAGTTTACAAACTGGGTAAAGGGTGTGAAAAGTGTATGAGCTTATTTGAGATGATGCTTAAAAACTACTTTGATGAAAAGATGCTTGAAAAACTCTCAAAAGTGAAGATTCTTATCATTGGCTGTGGTGGGCTTGGTTCTAACATTGCAGTTATGCTTGTAAGAAGTGGCGTTAAAAACCTTACAATCGTTGATTTTGACAAGGTAGATGTTTCAAATCTCAACAGGCAAAACTATTTCTTCTACCAGACAGGGCAGGAAAAAGTGGCAGCCCTCAAAGACATTCTTGAGAAGATAAATCCGTATATAACTGTGAAGGCTCTGAATATGAAAATTGATGAGTCAAATATAGATGATTTGATTTTACAGCATGACATAATTGTTGAGGCAGTTGACAATGAGCAGACAAAAATGCTCATCTTCAAAAAAGCACATGATCATGGCAAGAAAGTTGTTTTAGCCTCAGGCGTTGCAGGGTTTGGCGATTGTGAGAATATCAAAATAAAGCGTGGCAAGAACTTTTCAGTTGTGGGCGATTTTGTGACATCAATCAAAGAAAAAAAGCCTCTTGCACCAAAGGTAATGGCAGTTGCCGCAATGCAGGCAGATGAAGTATTGAGGATGGTGAGTGAGCTTGAGTAAAGAAGAGAAGCTGCAGCTTTTTAAAAACTACAACATCTATGGCTTGACAGCTGAGAAATTTTCAAATGGAAGGTCGAATATAGAAGTTGTAAAGGCAATGCTTGAGAGTGGAATAAAAATAATCCAGTACAGGGAAAAGTACAAAAGTCTAAAAGAAAAATATGAAGAGTGTCTGCAAATCAGAAAACTTACCAGGCAATATGGTGCGCTTTTGATAGTAAACGACCATGTGGACCTGTGCCAGATGGTGGGGGCGGACGGTGTTCACTTGGGGCAGGAAGACTATCCAGCGAAAGAGGTAAGAAAAATCTTAGGAGAAGACTTTATAATCGGTGTTACAACCCATACAAAAGATCAAGTTGAAAAAGCAGTTGAAGATGGAGCTGACTATATTGGTTTGGGTCCTGTGTTTCAGAGCTTTACAAAAGACAAGCCACATCCGCCGATTGGCCTTGAGATGGTCAGCTGGGCAGCAAAAAACTGCAAGATACCTTTTGTTGCAATAGGTGGAATAAAAGAGCACAATCTAAAAGATGTGCTTGAGGCGGGTGCAAAGTGCGTCAGCCTTGTGACAGAGATTGTAGGTAGCGATGACATTTCACAAAAAATAAAAAAGCTTTGGGATATTATAAAAGAGTTTGAAAGGAGCTGATTTTGTGATGAAAACCCAGATGACATATGCAAAAGAAGGAATATTTACACGCGAGATGGAACTTGCAATCCAGAATGAAGAGATAGATAAAGAAGAATTCTTGCAAAAGGTTGCAGAGGGCAAAATTGTCATTCCTGCAAACAAGAACAGGAAAAGAGACAAATATTTTGCAATTGGAGATGGAACATATGTAAAAATCAATGTAAATATTGGCGTGTCTGAAGCATGTCCGAATTTTGATATAGAGGTTCAAAAGCTTGATATTGCAAAAAAATTTGATGTTGAATCTGTGATGGATTTGTCAAGCGGGCTTGACGCTTCAAACTTCAGAAAATACATTCTTCAAAACTATGACTTTATAGTAGGAACAGTTCCAGTTTACCAGGTTGCATCAAGGCATGATGACATTACAAAGGTTGACAGCAAAGAGTTTATAGAAGAGATTGAAAGGCAGGCAGAAGAAGGAGTTGACTTTTTCACAATACATGCAGGAATTACAAGAAGGACTTTGGAGAGGTTTGAAAAAAATGATCGTCTGCTCAAGATTGTCTCAAGAGGCGGAGCACTTCTTTATAAATGGATGATGGCAAACGGAAAAGAGAATCCTTTGTATGAGCATTTTGATGAGATTTTGAAGATATGCAAAAAACATGATGTTACAATCAGCCTTGGCGATAGTCTAAGACCAGGTGCGGTGGCTGATGCAACAGATGCGCTGCAGATAGAAGAACTTATAAACCTTGGAGAGCTTGCAAAAATGGCCTGGAAAGAAGATGTGCAGGTGATGATAGAAGGGCCAGGGCACATGAGAGCAAACGAGATTGCAGCAAATATGGTAATTCAAAAAAGGCTTTGCCACGGTGCACCGTTTTATGTCTTAGGTCCTCTTACAACAGACATTGCAGCAGGGTACGACCATATCTCAGGTGCGATGGGTGCGCTCATTGCAGCTTTAAATGGAGCAGATTTTCTGTGCTATGTAACACCTGCTGAACACCTGCGACTTCCATCGGCAGATGATGTCAAAGAAGGAATTATTGCGTTCAAGATTGCAGCGCACAGTGCTAATATTGCAAAAGGCTTTAAAAAGCCACTTGAAAAAGACATTGAGATGTCAATTGCAAGACGTGACCTTGACTGGGAGAAGATGATAAGCCTTTCGATTGACCCGCAAAAGGCAAAAGAGTACAGAAGCACATACCCTTCCGATACATGCTCTATGTGTGGAAGGCTGTGTGCTGTAAAAAATTCAAGGGATGAGGCAGTGTTATAGACATCATAAAAAGATAGTTTGATGGATTCAATACATTTTAACAGGAGATGAAAAAAGTGAGAAAAGTTCTTATAATTGCTGGATTTGATCCTTCTTGTGGAGCTGGCATTGTACTTGACACAAAGGTTGTAAGAGCGCTTGGCGAGTTTGCAGCCTCTGTAATAACCTGCTTGACAGTTCAAACTACAGAAAGGGTCTATGATGCAAAAACCATAGACCCTGATTTTTTTGAGTATCAGCTTCAAAGGATTATTGAGGATATAGAGCCAGATAGCGTCAAGATTGGACTTCTGGGAAGTGAAGAAATAGCAAAGGTTGTGCTGAGGAATATAAGAAGGTATAATCTCAAAAACATTGTGTGTGACCCAGTTTTGAAATCAACAAGCGGTTTTGAGTTTGGGGAAGATAGGTTTGTCGAGTTTTTGAAAAGTGAATTTTTAAAAGTTTGTAGCGTTATCACACCAAACAAAACCGAGGCAGAAGTCATTTTTGATATGAAAATTGAAAATTTTGGAGAAGATATTTTAAATTCTATTCAACAAAAAATGAATAAGATGGGTATAAAGTCATGCGTTTTAAAAGGTGGGCATGTTGATGGATATCTTGCAGAGGATGTTTTGATAACACAAACTGAAATTTATAGAGTTTCTGCTAAAAAGAAGGGCTCAACAGACAACATTCACGGCACTGGCTGTGCCTTTTCATCTGCGTTTGCTACTTTCCTTGCAAAGGGATATAATATGTATGATACGTTAAAACAAACAAAGGATTTTGTTTCAAACTTGATACACAATTCAATAAAGATAGGAAAGGGAAGACTTGTTTTAAATCCTTAAGAATACACAGAAAAATTAGCTGAAGATATTAATGGGAAGGGGCAGGGCAAGGTGGCAATAAAGTTTGAGCTGATAAAGAAGAGCAAAAAATCCAATGCAAGACGAGGAAGGCTCTACACACCACATGGAGTTATTGAAACACCGGTTTTTATGCCAGTCGGAACTCAAGCAACAGTCAAGGCAATTATGCACAGGGACCTGTATGAGATGGGAACTCAGATAATTCTGGCAAACACGTACCATTTGTATCTTCGACCTGGAATAGATGTCATAAAAGAAGCAGGCGGGCTTCACAAGTTCATGAACTGGCAAAAACCAATTTTAACCGACAGTGGCGGGTTTCAGGTGTTTTCACTCAGCAAGCTAAGAACAATTACAGACGATGGCGTTGAGTTCAGGTCACACATAGATGGTTCTCGGCACTTTTTCACACCTGAAAAGGTAATTGAGATTCAGAACATCCTTGGTTCAGATATAATAATGGCATTTGATGAGTGTGTACCATACCCTTGTGACCATGAGTATGCAAAGTGGGCTTTAGAGAGAACAGCAAGATGGCTCAAAAGATGCAAAGCTCATCATAAAAACACAGAAAATCAGGCTCTGTTTGGGATAGTGCAAGGCTCAACTTACAAGGACTTGAGGATAGAGAGTGCAAAGCGCACAGTTGAAGAAGACCTTCCAGGCTATGCGATAGGCGGGCTTTCTGTGGGCGAGCCAAAAGAGCTCATGTATGAGATGATAGAGGTACTTCACCCGCTTTTGCCAGAGGACAGGCCACGATACCTCATGGGTGTTGGAACACCAGACTGCTTGTATGAATCTGTCATTCGCGGTGTTGACATGTTCGACTGTGTATTTGCAACGCGAACTGCTCGAAATGGAACAGTTTTCACAAAAGAGGGCAGGATGATTATAAAAAATGCTCAGTATGCAAAGGACTTCAGACCCATTGAAGAGGACTGTGACTGCTACACATGCCAGAACTTTACCCGCGCTTACTTGAGGCACTTGATTAAAGCTGAAGAAATCCTCGGTGCAATTTTGCTTTCTATCCACAATGTAAGATTTTTGCTGAGGTTCATGGAAAAGCTGAGAAAGGATATTGAAGAGGATAGGATATAAAGCTCAATTTTTCGAAAGAATTTTTGTTATTAATGAACCTCCATTAATTATACCTTGAGCTGCAATAAAACAAAACCATATCAAAGAATGATTTTTATATCTTAAAGCTACTTCAAAAGGTATGTGTAATAATATAGTGCCTAAAATAATAAAACATCCTATAAGAGGAAGTGGATTTGTAAAATCATTATTTTTACTATTGAGGAATAACGCAATAAGAGAAGGCAACAAAATTGCCAGATAGTAAGCATTCATTATCAATTTTGGAATTTTATTATCTTTTCTAAGTTTGATTTTTGCAGTCAAATTTTTTGATTGAGCTTCTGCGGCATAATCATAGGCTTCATGGTCAGCATGCCACATGGTTATAATTTTGTCAAGAGAAAAACTTATAACTTTTTTTTCTTTTATTATTGCATTTAAACGTTTAAGAGAAAGTTCTAAGAATATTTTTTGTGCTTGAGTAGGTCCTTTTTCTTTTATTAATTTTTCAAAAAGCTGAGAATCGTTTTTATTCCATTGGCCATGATAATTTGTGTTCAATCCAACATACATATTCTACCCTATACGGGGGGAGGCAATCTTTTGCCTTATTTTAGATTCAATTGTATAATTTATTACAAATGTAGTTAAAAGGTATATTATTATTGTTATTAAAGTTAAAAAAAGTTTAATAGGAAATATATTTTGTGTAAAAATTTTCAACATATTAGGAGAAGTCAAGTTTATTTTAGCAAAAAATAAAAAGTACAATATTATAGCAATTAATATTATAATTTCATTTGGTCTTATACTGCTTAGCCAAGCTGAAAAAATACCTATTAACAATATGTACAAAACTCTCTTATTAGCATTTGTGGTTTTTAAAGTCTTAATAAATAAAAATGTTATTACAAGAGCTACAACATTGAATAAATTTTCAGTACAAATTAAAAGAGAATATAATATTCGTGATGGCATTAAAGCCCACAGCAAAGCTGCAAAAAAACCTAACTCTCTATTACCAATTTCTTTGCCAATTACATATATTAAAATTACTGAAAGAGCAGAAAGGACAGAACCTGTTAGTTGAGCTATAATAACTGAAGAACCAAAAATACGAAACACAAGTGACAAAAAAAATGGGAATGAAATAGTATGAGGAAACATTGCAATGTAATTTGGAATAAAAATTTTATTTAAAGATAAATTTCTTGCAATTAGATAATAAGTAAGGAAGTCAGATTTTGGTTCAACCTTTGTTATAATGATTAACATAACAGACATCAGTAATGGAATAACTAAAAATGCAATAACAATAAAACTTTTGTTATGTATAATTGATTTTAGATTGTTGAGCAAGAAGATAAAAATAAAACTGATTACAAAAATAACAATAAACAAAAAAAATCTTGACAAAATTTTAGGAAATCGATCTGGTAGAATATAATCTAAATTTCCATTAATGAAAATTTTTATAAAAACAAAAATTACAAAAGCTGCTGTTAAAGAATATATAGAAATGACAAAATATTTTTCAATTTTTTCTAATAACCTAAATTGCATATTATAGATTTTCACTCCCTTTAAAAGATAGAGTTTTGAAGAAACCTTGAAAATTTTATCACAAATACTATACTATACAAAATTTCTCAATACTATCTAATTGTATATTAAAAAATTGCTTTCTTTATTTGAATAGATAAAAGTTGAAGATGCTAAAAAGGTGAGATATAATTTTTTAAAAATTTGCGAAGAAAGGATAAATACCATGCCTCCAAAAGTATACTTTGTAATCCCATGCTACAACGAAGAAGAGATGCTTCCTTACACAATTGAGAAGATGTCACAAAAGTTCGATAGCCTTTTGAAGAAGGGACTCATATCAAACGAGAGCAAGATTGTGTTTGTAGATGATGGAAGCAAGGATAATACCTGGCAGCTTGTAAAAGAAGCAGCCAAAGACAAAAGGTTTGTTGGTGTAAAACTTTCAAGAAACTGCGGACACCAGAACGCTTTGATGGCTGGAATGAACTATGCTCTGAAGTTTTGTGACTGTGTAATTACATTGGATGCTGATTTGCAGGATGATATAAACGTGATTGACGAGTTTATCAAAAAGTTTGAAGAAGGCTATGATGTTGTGTATGGTGTTCGAAGCAGCAGAAAAACTGATACATTTTTCAAGAGGTTTACAGCACAGAGTTTTTATAAGCTGATGCGGGCATTTGGAGTTGAAATTGTGTATAACCATGCAGATTACAGGCTTTTGAGTAAAAAAGCCTTGGAGTTTTTGATGCAGTTTGAAGAGAGAAATTTGTTTTTGAGAGGAATAATTCCCCTGATTGGGCTCAAATCAACAATTGTGTATTATGAAAGACAAGAAAGGATTGCAGGTAAGACAAAATATCCACTCAAAAAGATGCTTTCTTTTGCCTTTGAAGGAATAACCTCATTTTCTGTAAAGCCAATAAAATATATAACCTCTGCGGGTTTTATAATGTTTTTACTCAGCATTGCAATCTTGATATATGCAATAGTTCAAAAGATAAGAGGACAAGCTGTCACAGGCTGGACTTCGCTTACAATTTCAATCTGGTTTATAGGCGGGCTTCAGCTTGTTGCCTTAGGGCTCATTGGTGAGTATATTGGCAAAATTTATAAAGAGGTCAAAAGAAGACCTTTATACTTCATTGAGGAGATAGCAGGGGATGAATAATTTTAGCTATTTTGTAGAAAAGATAAATTTGTACAAAAAGCAAATAGTCCAGCTTGTGAAATTTTCGATAGTTGGGGTTATAAATACAGCAGTTGACTTTGCAGTATTTTTTCTTTTTTATTCTGTCTTTCATATCAGTTACTCACTCAGTCAGGTTTTTGGATACACAAGCGGCATGATAAATAGCTTTATAATGAACAAAAAGTGGACATTCGAAGACAAAACCACCGGCAAAGTAATAATTACAAAGCTGTTAAAATTCGTGATTACAAACCTTGTTTCATTAGGATCTTCAATTGTTGTCTTAAAACTTTCAAAAACCTACCTATCAAATTCAATTTTAATCGCCAAAATTCTTGCAACTCTTTGCGCTCAGATGATAAACTATTTATCGTATAAGTATTGGGTATTTAACAAATTTTGAAAGGGCGGGGTATGTGAATGCAAAATACAGTAGGAAGACTTGACACATTTTTTAGATACATTGTTGTAGTGCTTTTAGGATTAGCCATTGTTTTGTCATTTCAGTTTCGGATAGTTGCTCTTACACATAAGAAAATAAGTTTTGTTGTGATGGTTATTCTTCTTTTGTCAGCTTTTTTAATCTTTAATATTTGGCTTTTTATATTTCAAAAACTGGCAAACAAAAAACTCGCTATACTCTTGTTAATTCTTGTTATAGCAGCTCCAAGACTTATATGGATTTTTTTGATGCCAACAAAGCCAGTTTCGGACTATTTATGTTTTTATTCCTATGCTCAAAAAGCTTCTCAAGGTTTTTTAAAAGGGTATGACATGACTTTTACACTCTTTAGGTTCAGATTTGGATATTCATTAATTTTGGCACTTGTTTTCAAGATTTTTGGAAGCAGCATAATTGTAGGAAAATTTTTCAATGTGTTTCTTTCAGTAATTTTAGGACTTATCATATATTTTACTGTTGACTATCTTTTTGGCAAAGAAGCAGCCACATATTCAGCAGTTTTGTATGCCTTCTGGCCATCGCAGATAATGTATAATTCAGTTTTGGCGTCTGAACACCCGTTTATTGTGTTTTTAGTGCTGGGGCTGTATTTTTTGATAAGGGCAATAAAAGAGAAAAAAGCTATTTTTGGCATATTTGCAGGAGTCCTTGTGGCAATTTCAAATCATATAAGACCTGTTGCTGTTGTGATCATAATTGCGATGGTTTTCTTGTTTGCACTAAAAGCTCTTTGTAAAGATTTTAAAATCTTAAAAAGTGCTGTCTTAAGTATAATTTCATACGTTGTTACATTCTATACAGTAGGATATTTAATTTTTTGTCTCACAGGCATTCCAGTGTGGAAAACCTCAATGGGACTTAATCTCATGATTGGCACAGACTATACAACATATGGTATGAACAATCCTAAACATTCTTTGTTTGTTAAAAAATATGCTTATGATTTTCAAAGGATGCACGGTGAGGCTATGAAAATAGGGTTAGAGAGACTTAAAAAAGAAACAAAAAAATTTCTTGCTATTCTTCCTCGCAAACACGCCATTATCTGGGGCGATGATAGCTTTGGGTATTTTTGGAGTACTTTTAAGGTTTACAAAACCACACATTTTGTAAATCTTGTAAAGAATCATCCAACCATTTTCTATATGTTCTCTCAGCTATATTACTATGTAATTTTGATTTACATCATTTTAGGAATTCTTTCATCTAAAAAAAATGCCAACAAAGAAATTTTTCTTTTGTTAAATCTTATATTCCTTGGCTATGTTGTATTACACATATTTTTAGAAGTTCAACCTCGTTATCATTACCCTGCAATTTTTACACTCTTTTTGTTAAGCGGCCAAGGAATAAAGTGGCTGAGAGAGAAATTAAAAAGATTTCAATACTGTTCATAAAACTCTCTTGGCCCAAGGTCAAATGCCTCTACGTTTTTCTCTAATACCAAAAACCTTCTTATATCAAAGCACAGGCTGCACTTGTGAAGGTAGCTCTTTTGAGGCTTGTATCCAAAGTTTTCTTGGGCAAACCTGAAGAGCTCATGAACACCTTTTGTGTAGAGCATATTTACAAAAAAGTACTTTTTGCTATCAAGATCTTTTCCCAAGTCATCAATAGAAATTTTAAATCCCACACATGGATTTGGAATAAAATTTCCAAATAGGTCCATGTGAAAATGTGTTTTGCTATTTAGTTCATGGCAGGCAGAAGACTTTTCTATTATTTCATCAACACTCTTTTTTGGGAAGAACTCTTCAAAGGTTTTTATTGCCCTTCCATTTAATGTAAGGTAATAGCGCAAAGGTAGCGATTTTACATAGTTTTCTCCAAAGGTATCTATGTATTCTGAAAAGGGATGTGTTTTTTCAATATCAAATCTCTTTATCTCAGGCAAAAATCCTTCTACCCAAGGAAAGATTTCAATCCCAACTTCTTTTAAAAGGTTTATTAGCTTTAACACTTTTTTGAGTGGAATGTATTCGTTGTGAAATGGACTGATTGATACCAAAATAGTTTCTATTCCAAGGCTTTTTAGATCTTTTAGCTTTTGCTTTGCCTCTTTTTCATTTTCCACCCATGATGCGTTTGTCTCAATGTACTCTATGTACACCCTATTTTCATTTGCCTTCTCTACAACCTTTTTAAGACCTTCAAAATTCAAAAAAGGCTCACCACCGCCTATATGAACAGAGTAAACTCCAAACTTTTTTAAAGTCTTAAAGACCTTGTCTGCCATCTGCGGAGTTATATACTCTTTTTTCCATGAAGGTGAGCTGTTGTAAAGACAATGCCTGCACCTTGATGAGCAGTAGTAGTTTGTTATAACCCCACCAGAGATAAGTCTGTCAATTTTGAGACTGTTATTTGAAGCTGGCATAACTTATACCTTCCCCTCCTTATGCTTTTCAAAAGTGCTTGTCTTTTTTTTGAAAACTATTATAATATTATTATGTTAGTTTTAGATTAAAAAATCAAATTGATAAATAGGAGGCAAAAGAACTTTATGAAACTGTTTAATCTTTTGTTTGAAGTAGCTTTTGCGACGAACAACGCTCAAAACTCATCGAATCAGGCGCCAGCAGGGGCGACTTGGGTGATAGTCTTTACCCAGCTTATTCTTCCGTTGATTTTGATGTTTGCTATCTTTTATATCTTTATAATCCTTCCGCAGCGAAGAAGAGAAAAACAATTCAGAGACATGATAAATTCACTCATTGTTGGTGATGAGATAGTAACAAACGGTGGGATTGTTGGAAAGATTGTGAATATCAAAGATGACATTCTGACAATTGAGGTAGGGGCTGATAGGGTAAAGCTAAAGGTTTATAAATGGGCTGTAAAGGAAGTTTTGAAGAAGGCTGAGCCAAGAGATTAAAGAGCAAAAAAATACCATAAGCTAAAAGAAGAATGGTTCTGAAGAGTGTTGGCTTCAGAGCCATTTATTTTTAGATAAAGGATTTATTTTTTGGAGAAGGAGTGGAGAGTACCATTACAATTTCTGAGCTTCTTTCACTTCTTGAAAAATATAGTCTTAAGCCAAATAAAAAACTTGGTCAAAACTTTTTGATTGATGAAAACATTGTAAGAAAGATAATAAATCTTGCAGAGGTTGATCAAAAAGAGGTTTTGGAGATTGGGGCTGGCCCCGGCACTTTGACCACATTTCTTTCTCAAAAAGCTAAAAAAGTCTTCGCTGTTGAGATTGACAAAAAGATTTTGAATGTCTTAAAAGAGGTTTGCCAGAATCTCTCAAATGTAGAAATAATAAACCAAGATTTTCTTAAACTTAATGTTAAAAATTTAACAAGTACTCAAAAACTCTGTGTTGTTGGCAATCTACCGTATTATGTAACTTCACAGATTCTGTTCAAGTTATTTGAGGAAAGAAATTATATAGAGTCATTTACAATTATGGTTCAGAAGGAAGTTGCACAGAGACTTTTAGCAAAACCGGGTTCAAAAGACTATGGTATTTTGACAGTTGCGATGAACTTTTATTGCAAAGTAGAAGACTATTTTCATGTTAGCAAAAACGTCTTCTATCCACGCCCTGAGGTTGACTCAACTGTTTTAAAGGTAACCTTCAAAGAAGATATTCCGGATGTTGATGAGAAAAAGTTTTTCAAGATAGTTCACGCCTGTTTTTCTACACGAAGAAAGACCATTTTGAACTCTCTTTCAAATTCTCTTGGGATTGAAAAAGCAGAACTAAAGCACGTATTAGAAAAGGCTTTTTTGCAGGAAAATTTGAGGGCAGAGGATTTGAGTTTGGACCATTTTGTAAGACTTTACAAAGAACTTAAAAATATAATTTAAAATTCTAAGTCAAGTAAAAAGGGCTTTGCAACAATTGATATGTACAATTTCATTTTTACACATCGCCTTAATTTTTTATTTTGACATTTTCAGTTAAGTTAAGGTATAATATAACACAAATTGCAATTGTACAGAATAAAACTTGCAAGGTGGTGGAGAAAAGGTGGTAGAGGTGAACTTACATCCATCCGTGTATCAATGGATTGACGAGATGGCAAGGATTACAAAGCCAGACAAGATTGTCTGGATAGATGGATCTGAAGAGGAAAAAGAGAAGCTCATTAAAGAAGCTCTTCAGACGGGGGAGCTGATGGAGCTCAACCAGGAAAAGCTTCCAGGGTGTTATCTTACAGAACACATCCGAGCGATGTTGCAAGGGTTGAAGACAGGACATTTATCTGCACTCCAACAAAAGAAGAGGCAGGTCAAACAAACAACTGGATGGACCCAAATGAGGCTTACAAGATGCTCTACTCACTTTTTGACGGTTCCATGAAAGGTCGAACAATGTATGTTGTTCCATATTTGATGGGACCTGCTAACTCACCATATTCAAAAGTGGGAATCTAGCTTACAGACAGCATCTATGTTGTACTAAATTTAAGAATTATAGCAAGAATTGGCGATGTTGCGCTAAGACATCTTGGCTCTTCTCCTGACTTTGTAAAAGGACTTCACTCAAAAGCAACACTTGATCCATAGAAAAGATACATTTGTCACTTTCCACAGGACAACACCATCATGAGCGTAAACTCAGGATATGGTGGTAATGTCATCCTTTCTAAAAAATGTTTTGCACTCAGAATTGCAAGCTACTTGGGGAAAAAGAAGGCTGGATAGCAGAACACATGCTGATTGTCGGAATTGAAGACCCAAACGGTAAGGTAACATACATCGCAGGTGCGTTCCCAAGCGCGTGTGGAAAGACAAACCTTGCTATGCTAATTCCATCAGAGCCGCTCAAGAAGCTTGGATATAAAGTTTGGACTGTTGGCGATGACATTGCATGGATGAGAATAGGCGAGGATGGAAGGCTTCGGGTTATCAACCCTGAAGCAGGGTTTTTTGGAGTTGCTCTTGGCACAAGCTACAAGACAAATCCGAATGCAATGGAGACAATAAAGAGAAATACTATATATACAAAATGTTCTTTTAAAAGAAGATGGAACAGTTTGGTGGGAAGGCATGGATGGAGAGCCGCCAGAGCGAGGTATTGACTGGCTTGGAAGACCATAGACAAAAGACAGCAGTGAAAAGGGTGCGCACCCGAACGCAAGATTTACAGCACCTGCCAGCCAGTGTCCATCAATTTCAAAGGAGTGGGAAAATCCAAAGGGCGTACCCATTTCGGCAATAATATTTGGTGGCAGACGTGCAAAGGTTGCACCACTTGTTTATGAGGCATTTGACTGGCAGCATGGTGTATATATCGGTGCTACAATGGCATCTGAAACAACTGCTGCTGCAATGGGCAAGGTTGGTGTAGTTCGTCGCGACCCGATGGCAATGCTTCCGTTCTGTGGCTATAACATGGCAGACTATTTTGCGCACTGGCTTGAGATGGGTAAGAAGATTCCAAACCCTCCAAAGACTTTCCATGTGAACTGGTTTAGACAAGACGAAAATGGCAAGTTCATCTGGCCTGGGTTTGGTGAGAACTTGAGAGTGCTCAAGTGGATAATCGAAAGATGTGAGGGGAAAGTCCCAGCAAAAGAGACACCGATTGGTTATGTTCCATATGTTGATGACCTTTACTTAGAAGGTCTTGATATAGACAAAGAAACTGTAGAAAAGCTTCTTGAGATAGATAAAGACCTGTGGCTCAAGGAAGCAGAAGATGCAAGACAGTTTTTAAGCCAGTTTGGAGAAAGACTCCCACGTGAGCTCATTGAAGAGAACGAAAAACTAAAACAAAGGCTTTCAAGGTAAACAATCACCAAACTCAAGACTTCCTTCATATACTGATACAAAGGGTATGAAGGAGGTCTTTTGTTTTGCTAACAAACTCAGCATTTACAAGAGTTGTTGTGATATTAAAAGGAATTGAGGAAAAAGGATAGATTCCTTTCGGGTATGTCAAGATTCAAGCGATTGTAGATACTGTAGATTTAGAGGTTGTTCTGCAAGGAATTGAAGAGACAGAGGAAAGAATAGTTTTGATGGGCGTTGTAAAAAGGTCTGATAGGTTTTTCCCTGTGTTCTTGTGCCACCTTCAAAAACCGCAAAAAGGTGTAATTTTCCAGCTCCTTTCAACAAGCAGATTTAATTTGTTTGGTTCAGGTTATCAGCTGAAAGAAATAGTAGGCTTTGCAGTGGCAAAGGAGAAAAAAGGCAAGAGAAAAATTCTTCTGATTGGAAGTATTGAGGAAAATGACCTTTATACAATGGAAAAGGATGTTTTGCAGAAGATTGATGAAGGCAAGAGAAAAGAAGGCAAAAAAGACGAAAAAAGTGAAATTGACAAGCTGTCATCAGGCCAAGACTTCGCAGCTGAAGGTCTGAACTTCAAAGAACATACACCAGAGGACAATTTAAATACCAATTCTGAGTGCGAAAAAGAGAAGGCTATACTTGATGCTGGAAATACTCATTTGGAGGATTTGAAAATTGAAGCAGATGAGAGGACTCTTTCAGTCAGTAACAATTTAAATTTAGAATGCATTCCAGAAGAAAGAAAAAGCCTTCCAGAGATATTTGAAGACAATGAAAAAGAGATTAAGAAGATAGAAAACGAAAGAGAAAAAGAAGGCGGCATTGAAGAAGTAGACAAAATGGAAGATACCCTTCCTGATCTTGAGAAAAACTATTGTATTTTAAAATTTGGCGAAAAGAGAGTATGGAAGAGAATATTTGAAGATTTAAAAGAAGCTTGTGAAAAATTTGAACCTTTCTCTGATGACAAAGTAAAATGGGTAAAAGTTGACAAAAAGAATATCCTTAGACTTTCAAATCTACATCCGTTTTTATATGTAATTTCCAATCCATTTGTATTCAAACTTGTCTCAGATCAAGGGTATTTGGTAATTGGATATAAGCGGTCGAAGAAGAAAAAAGACAGAATAGAAATTTTGGTGCCAGGTGAGTATTCGGAGGATGCGGAAAAGAAGGCAAAGGCGTTTGGATTTTCTGAGTTTGTCACAAAAGATGGAAAGGTCATAGAGGGCAAGGAAGGTTACTTTAAGATGACCTTAGAGCTCATAGAAAAGGAAGAATAAAAAGGTTATGGAGTATGCTTGTATATTGTCTGGAGGTAGTGGGCTCAGACTTTGGTCAAAAAGCAGAAAATCTTTTCCAAAACAATTTTTAAATTGTTTGGTGACAAAAGTTTTTTAGAAATGACGTACGACAGAGTAAAAAAGATCATCCCGCCAGAGAGAATTTTCATAGTCACCCATATAAACTATAGAAGTCATCTGAAGCTTTTACTGCCACATGTAAAAGATGAAAATTTGATATTTGAACCAGAACAAAAAGAAACTCTTGCTTGCATTGCTTTAGTATGTGTCCACATTCTTAAAAAAAGACCCTGAAAGCGTATTGGGCGTATTTCCTTCAGACCATTTTATATCCAATTTAGAAAAGTTTGAGGCTGCAATTAAAAAAGGATATGAACTTGCTAAAAAAGGCCACATTGTATGTTTTGGCATCACTCCTACAAGGCCAGAGACAAACTATGGATATATAAAAAGAGGAGAAAAGATAGGAGAAGATGTATTTTTTGCAGAAAGATTTGTGGAAAAGCCGGATAGTAAAAAAGCAATGTATTTGGTAAAATCAGGGTATCTTTGGAATAGTGGAATCTATGTTTTCAAGGTCTCAAGTTTTCTAAAAGAACTAAAAAGATATATGCCACATTACTATGAAGTTTTCATGAGGATATTTTCAGCTGTTGCTGGCGACAACTATATAGATGAACTGAGAAAAGCTTACAGATTTCTTGAAAAAATTCTGTTGACAAGGCAATTATGGAAAAGACAAGAAAGCTTGTTGTGTGTCTTTCTGAGTTTGAATGGGACGATGTTGGAACTTGGAGCGCTTTTGAAAGGATTTTAAGAAAAGATGAGAACGACAATGTCATAAAGGCAGAAGCTATTGTAAATGAATCAAGAAATTGCATAATATTTTCTGACAAATTTGTAATGGCACTTGGTCTTAAAGACATTATCTTAGTGTCAGTTGAAGATGCAATCTTGATATGTCATAAATCCAAAGAAAAAGAAATCAAGGATATAATTCAAGGGATAGCCTTGAATGAAAAGTACAAAAGATTCTTGTAAACTATGGTAATCAGACAAAGCAAAGGTGCATAAACTTAATATAGAAAAAAAGAGGCTTTTTCAAGATGAGGTTATATGGCTACAAAAAGCGCAGACGAGGCTGTCCAAAAACAATAATTTTTAATAACCAAAATCAAGCATTTGATGGTATTTAATGTTAATATTGAACTATGCAGTAAAAAGCAAGAGGGTTGGCTGGCAATTTTGCCCCAACCCCCTATTATTATCTTCGCCAATCTTTCTATGTTATAGGCAATACAAACCAAACTCTACTTTAGCTTCACACCCTTCATACCCCTGAGCAGGAATCTCCTAAACCCTTTATTGTTCTTTATTATCCCAAATACTGTCTCAACTTCTATCTTCCTTTTTTCGTAAATCTCTTCGCCTTCTCTACTTAACAGCCTTTGCCTCACCTCTTCCTTCAATTTCTCTAACCTCGGTCTTATACTAAATCTCTTCTTCCATCTCTTACCTTTATAACATTTTTCTCTGTGTTCACAACCATTACAAATATCTTCACATTGATATACCTTCTCATAACTTACAAATCCTCTCTCATTTGCACTTATCTTCGGATATAAGTATTTCACCTTCTTACCAGCAGGACAAATATATGCATCTTCTTCAGCTATGTACTCCCAGTTCCTTACATTGAAAATATCCTTCTTAAATCTTCTTGTCTGTTCCAAGTCAAATGTGTTATACTTAATGTAGCTATTTATGCCACATTCTTTCAGATGAAGGTAGTTTTCTTCAGACCCATAGCCACTGTCTGCTACAATGTTCTTTGGCATGAAACCTGTTATCTTCGTCACAAGCTCAAGGTGTTCCTTTAGACAGACAGTGTCTGTGGGACTTTGGTGGATGCTAAAACCTATGACAAATCGGTTCTGTGTGCCGATTTGTACATTATACCCGGGTTTTAGCATCCCATTTTTCATATGGTCATCCTTCATCCTCATAAATGTGGCATCATTGTCTGTTTTTGAAAAACTATTCCTGCCATTTAAGATCTGCTCATAAGACTCATATTTCTTGAGTCTTAATACGCAGTTGTTTTGGAGAGTTTTTACAAGCTTTTTCACTCTCCTTTCTTTCCTTTTGCTCCCAAAGTTAGCTTCTGCTATCTTTTGGGAGAGTTCTTCAACTTTTTGTTCAAGCTCTTGGCTATCATAATCAGCTTCTAAATTGACATCCAACTCGCCAAGAATTCTGTCTTCTTCCTCATTTATCCTCTCTATTTCATTAAGAATTTCTCTTACTTTTTCTCTTAATTTCTTTTTGTATGTTCTTGTACTTCTTGCCCATACAAATGTATACTTGTTCGCATTTGCTTCAATCTTTGTCCCGTCAAGGTAGTAATACTCAAAGTTTACATACCCCAGTTTTACAAGAAGTTCAATAACTTGTGCGAAAATCTCTTCAATGCAATCACCTATTATCTCTTTTCTGAATCTATTGATAGTTCTGAAATCAGGGGTTTGAAGTTTTGAAAGCCACATAAAGGTTATATTCTCTTGAAGTGCTTTTGCTATCTTTCTTGAAGAGTATATCCCCTGTATGTAAGCATAGATAAGTACTTTCAAAAGCATCAAAGGATGGTAGCTGGAAGTCCCACCACCTTTGTATTTCTCTACTATGGTTGAGATATCTATTTTATCAATGATTTTATCGATTGCTCTTACTAGATGAGTTTGAGGGATAAAGGCTTCAGGGTCGATTGGCATTATTAATTGGTTGGGGTTATATTCTTTGAAGACTATTTTATCATGTTTGCGTGGCATATTAATCCTCCTTATGTAATCATTTCTGAGATATTATATCATAAATATCTTACAATGTAAATACAGTAAAAATAAAGAGGCTGTCACCTCATCTTTTTAGACAGCCTCTTTTTTGATCTCAATTTTGATAATTTTTGCTATTATAATTTCAAATTGGATCGAAAATATGTTAATAGATGCATTTGAAGATAGAGTAAAACAGAAAATAACAGAGATAACAAATTATTCAGTTTTGCAAGTTTTACAGCATCAACGGGTTGAATATGATGATATTGTGAAGTTTGAAAAAAAAACAAAGGTACATCCTTTATCAAGATTGACACCATTTATTCAAATAAGGTTATATCAAGCTGGATTTTGCTGATAAATCAAAAAATAAGCAAGAATACTCCTGTTGTAGTGGAATTTAAATTAGGCTACATTTTCAAGACCATCTTCTTTAATCAGTTCGGTCCTTCCTTGAAAGGCCATGTGTTGTATATATCAGCAGTTTCATATGATTGGCAATCAGAATTTAAATCAGCCGGAATAAACCAAACAGTTCATAGGATATACTTAAATTTAAACTTTGAAGGGCACATGCTATTTTTAAAAAAGAAAAGGTCATTCAAAATACCACAGCGCATTTTAATTGCTGAAAA